>NZ_CAUPZT010000009.1:0-46213 GCF_963515615.1 uncultured Granulicatella sp.
GTTTCAGAATTTTATAGTGCTTTCTTCTATTTTTGAGACTTTTTGCCCAGCCTCTCGGCAAGCTCGTATATTATCCGACAAATATCATGTGATATTACCAACACTTAATGGTCACGGAGAAGAATATCAAAAAGAGTATATTTCAACTGAAAATTCCGCACAGCAAATTATGAACTATATAAAAAATAATTGTGATGGAAAATTGTTTGCTGTGGGTGGTGTTTCTTTGGGAGGTCAAATTGCTATTGAGTTATTATCACTAAATAGTGATATAGCTCAGAAAGCAATAATAGACGGTAGTATATGTATTCCTCAGCCAAAGCTGGCAAGAGTTAGTACAATTATTGTAAAATTATTCGGAAAACTTATGTTTAGCAAATATGCAAGTAAAATTCAGTTGAGTTTAATGAAAAAAATGTATCCCAATATGGCTTATTCGGAAGAAATAGAAGGCTATTATATGGAGGATATGCCAAGGATTCCGATTAAAACATTGGTGACTATGTATCAAACATATATGGGAGAATATAGGCTTAAAAATTCTATTACAGAAAGTAAATCACAGGTTCTATATATTTATGGTGAAAAAGAAATGGGTTGCGTTAAGGAATCGGCTAAG
Source organism: uncultured Granulicatella sp. (assembly GCF_963515615.1). Taxonomy (GTDB): domain Bacteria; phylum Bacillota; class Bacilli; order Lactobacillales; family Aerococcaceae; genus Granulicatella. Next base: position 620 of record NZ_CAUPZT010000009.1, read on the forward strand.
CTGTTTCAAAAAATGCATCCTAATTGTACTGTATATGAAGCGAAAGGATATAACCACGGTTATCTATCGGCTTATCTGCCTTTGGAGTGGATGAATTTGGTTAATCCATTTTTGGAAAACGATGTTCATTATAATAACTAAACTATGAAGTTATATAATAGTTCCTAGGTTTGTCGACTTCTCATAAATTTTGTTTAAAAAGTATTATCAGTGAAAAAAAAGCAAATACAATATAAAAGAAAGCAGAAAAATCTTTTTGTAGCCAAGAGACTCGCAAGCGAGGCTACTGGCAACCTCGCAAACAAAAAGTATTTTTTGCTTTCTTTTATTACGTAAAAAATGTATGCACTTTCTTATAAACATGCGAAGAAAGTCTCTCAAAACCTTGACAAATCGCTAATTTCACGCTAAAATAATGTAACGCAATAAGTGTAACTATAGTCTTGCGGGAAACTGAAATATTGTCCAGAAATCCCGTGAATATAAGGAGAAACAAAAGAATGAGCACTCTTTTTAATAAGGGATAAAGAAGTTCTTTTGGTTTTTTTTTGTTCTAAAACGACTTACAGGCAGCATTTGTTACGAAAATTTAACAATGTAATAAATTTGTAATATTTATTCATAAAATTACGATATAGGGGTGGAAGAGTTGGCACATCATGATGTGAAATACGGTAAACACCGTGTGCGTAGAAGTTATGCACGAATCAGTGAAGTATTAGAATTACCAAATCTAATTGAAATTCAAACTGATTCTTACCAATGGTTCTTAGATGAAGGGATTCGTGAAATGTTTAAAGACATCTCACCAATCGAAGACCATACAGGTAATTTATCATTAGAATTCTTAGATTATGAATTACATGCTCCAAAATATAATCTTGCTGAAGCAAGAAATCACGACGCAAATTATGCAGCACCAATTTATGTGAAAATGCGTTTAGTGAACAAAGAAACTGGAGAAGTAAAAGACCAAGAAGTCTTCTTTGGAGATTTCCCATTAATGACAGAAATGGGTACATTTATCATTAATGGTGCAGAACGTGTTATTGTATCTCAATTAGTACGTTCACCAGGTTCATACTTCCATGACCGCCCAGATAAAAATGGTAAAGCCTTATATGGCGCAACATTAATTCCTAACCGTGGTGCATGGTTAGAATACGAATCAGATTCGAAAGACATTTCATATGTACGTATTGACCGTACTCGTAAAATTCCATTAACTGTACTTGTTCGTGCATTAGGTTTTGAATCAGATGACACAATTTTAGAAATCTTCGGTGAAAGTGAAACATTACGTTTAACATTAGATAAAGATGTTCATAAACGTATGGATGAATCACGTACAGAAGAAGCCTTAAAAGACATTTATGACCGTCTACGTCCAGGAGAACCAAAGACAGCTGAAAGTTCACGTAACTTATTAACAGCTCGTTTCTTTGATCCACGTCGTTATGATTTTGCGGCAGTAGGTCGTTATAAAGTAAATAAAAAATTAAACTTAAAAACACGTTTATTAAATCAAACAGTTGCTGAAAACATCGTACATCCTGAAACTGGAGAAATCGTTGTTGAAGCAGGAACAGTTCTTGAAAAAGAAATTATGGAAAAAGTAGCTCAAGCATTAGAAGCAGGAGCAAACTTATTTACATTATATCCTTCAAGTGAAGGGGTTATCCAAGAGCCTGTAACGATTCAATCCGTTCAAGTGTATTCACCACAAGACCCTGAACGTATTATTAAAGTAATCGGAAATGCGAATATTCCAGATGAAATTAAATGCGTAACAGCAGCTGATGTTTTAGCTACAATCAGCTACTTCTTAAACTTATATGAAGGAATCGGCTCAACAGACGATATCGACCACTTAGGAAACCGTCGTATTCGTTCAGTTGGTGAATTATTACAAAACCAATTCCGTATTGGTTTATCTCGTATGGAACGTGTGGTTCGTGAACGTATGTCTATTCAAGATATAGCGACAGTAACACCACAACAATTAGTAAATATTCGTCCTGTAGTAGCAGCAATTAAAGAATTCTTTGGTTCATCTCAATTATCTCAATTCATGGACCAAACAAACCCATTAGGAGAATTAACACACAAACGTCGTCTATCAGCCTTAGGACCTGGTGGTTTGACTCGTGACCGTGCCGGATATGAAGTTCGTGACGTACACTATTCTCACTATGGTCGTATGTGTCCGATTGAAACTCCTGAGGGACCAAACATCGGGTTGATTAACAGTTTATCATCATACGCTAAAATTAATAAATATGGATTTGTTGAAACTCCATACCGTCGTGTAGACTGGAAAACTCATAAAGTAACCGATAAGATTGATTACTTAACAGCAGATGAAGAAGACCGCTATGTAGTAGCGCAAGCAAACTCACCATTAAATGAAGATGGAAGCTTCGTAAATGATGTAGTAATGGCTCGTTACGTATCAGAAAACTTAGAAGTTCCTGTAGAACGTGTAGACTACATGGACGTGTCTCCAAAACAAGTAGTTGCTGTTGCGACAGCATGTATCCCGTTCTTAGAAAACGACGACTCAAACCGTGCGTTAATGGGTGCCAACATGCAACGTCAAGCAGTTCCGTTATTAAATCCAAAAGCACCATTTATTGGTACTGGTATGGAATATGTAACAGCACATGACTCTGGGGTAGCTTTACTATGTAAACGTGAAGGTATCGTAGAATTTGTTGATGCAAATCAAGTACGTGTACGTACTGCAGATGGTTCATTAGACCAATATAATATTACTAAATTCCATGGTTCAAATGCTGGTATGTGTTATAACCAACGTCCAATCGTTTCAAAAGGAGACAAAGTAGAAGTTGGAGAAATCTTAGCAGATGGTCCTTCAATGGAACAAGGTGAATTAGCATTAGGACAAAACGTTCTAGTTGCATTCATGACTTGGGAAGGATACAACTATGAGGATGCGGTTATCATGAGCGAACGTCTTGTAAAAGATGACGTATATACTTCAATCCATATTGATGACTATGATTCAGAAGCTCGTGATACAAAATTAGGACCAGAAGAAATTACCCGTGAAATTCCAAACGTTGGGGAAGATGCATTGAAAAACCTTGACGAAAACGGAATTATCCGTATTGGTGCGGAAGTTAAAGATGGGGATATCTTAGTTGGTAAAGTTACTCCTAAAGGATTAACAGAACAATCACCAGAAGAACGTTTATTACATGCTATCTTCGGTGAAAAAGCTCGTGAAGTACGTGATACTTCATTACGTGTTCCTCATGGCGGCGGCGGTATCGTTCGTGATGTACGTGTGTTCACTCGTGCAGCTGGTGATGAATTAGCGCCTGGAGTAAACAAATTAGTTCGTGTATACATTGTTCAAAAACGTAAAATCAATGAAGGGGATAAGATGGCCGGACGTCACGGTAATAAAGGGGTAGTTTCTCGTATTATGCCGGAAGAAGATATGCCATTCTTACCAGATGGAACACCAGTTGACATCATGTTAAACCCATTAGGGGTACCATCACGTATGAACATTGGACAAGTATTAGAGTTACACTTAGGGATGGCAGCTCGTGAATTAGGCATTTACGTCGCAACACCAGTATTTGATGGTGCTCAAGATGAAGATGTTTGGGGAACAGTTGCAGAAGCAGGTATGGCTCGTGATGCGAAAACAATTTTATATGATGGACGTACAGGGGAACCATTCGATAACCGTGTATCAGTAGGGGTAATGTACATGATTAAACTTGCCCACATGGTTGATGACAAACTTCACGCTCGTTCAATTGGACCATACTCATTAGTAACTCAACAACCTCTTGGAGGAAAAGCTCAATTTGGTGGACAACGTTTCGGAGAAATGGAGGTATGGGCGCTAGAAGCATATGGTGCTGCATACACATTACAAGAAATCTTGACATACAAATCAGATGACGTTGTTGGTCGTGTGAAAACTTACGAATCAATCGTGAAAGGTCAACAAATTTCTAAACCAGGTGTACCTGAATCATTCCGCGTATTAGTAAAAGAATTACAAGCATTAGGTCTTGATATGAAAGTACTAGATGAAAATGATGAAGAAATTAAGTTAGAAGACATGGATGATGACGCTCGTATGAATTTCAATGATGTTGAAAAAATGAGTGAAAAGAAACGTATTTTAAATGAATATTCTGACCGTATTGCTGAACTTTCTTCAGATAAAGTAGAAGTTGAAGAAACAACAGTAGAAGAAATTGAAGAAATTCAAGAATCAGAAGATACAGATGTAACTTTAGACTAAGAATAACTATTGGAATCGTAGGGCAATTCCAAAGAAGAGGGAGGTTGGCCCCTTGATAGATGTAAATAATTTTGAAAGTATGCAAATTGGTTTAGCGTCTCCTGATAAGATTCGTGAATGGTCATATGGTGAAGTAACTAAACCAGAAACAATCAACTATCGTACTTTGAAACCAGAACGTGATGGTCTATATTGTGAAAAGATTTTTGGACCAACTAAAGATTTAGAATGTTCATGTGGTAAATTAAAGAAAATTAACAATAAAGGAAAAGTGTGTGATCGCTGTGGCGTTGAAGTAACTCGCTCAAAAGTTCGTCGTGAACGTATGGGACATATCGAATTAGCAGCTCCAGTATCACATGTTTGGTACTTTAAAGGAATTCCTAGCCGTATGGGACTTGTGTTAGACATGAGTCCTCGTGCGTTGGAAGAAATTATTTATTTTGCAAGCTATGTTGTTATCGATGCTGGTGACACAACATTGATGAAAAAACAATTATTAAGTGAACGTGAATACCGTGAAAAACGTATGGAATTCGGAACTCGTTTCCACGCAGCAATGGGTGCTGAAGCTGTTCAAGAATTATTAAACAATGTTGACTTAGAAGCAGAAATTGCAGAATTAAAAGAAGAGCTAAAAACAGCTCAAGGACAAAAACGTACTCGTGCAATCCGTCGTTTAGATATTTTAGATGCTTTCCGTGAATCAGGAAATAAACCTGGTTGGATGGTAATGGATGTTATTCCAGTTATTCCACCAGATTTACGTCCAATGGTTCAATTAGAAGGTGGACGTTTTGCAACAAGTGACTTAAATGATTTATACCGTCGTGTAATTAACCGTAATAATCGTTTGAAACGTTTATTAGAATTAAATGCTCCACGTATCATCGTTCAAAATGAAAAACGTATGTTACAAGAAGCGGTAGATGCTTTAATCGATAATGGTCGTCGTGGTCGTCCAGTAACAGGACCAGGTAACCGTCCATTGAAATCATTAAGTCATATGCTTAAAGGGAAACAAGGTCGTTTCCGTCAAAACTTACTTGGTAAACGTGTAGACTACTCAGGACGTTCTGTAATCGTAGTAGGACCAAACTTGAAGATGTATCAATGTGGTTTACCAAAAGAAATGGCGATTGAATTATTCAAACCATTCGTAATGAAAGAATTAGTAGAACGTGAAATTGCTGGAAATATTAAGAGTGCAAAACGTAAAATTGAACGTTTAGACGATGATATTTGGGCAGTTTTAGAAGAAGTGATTCGTGAACACCCAGTTCTATTAAACCGAGCACCTACTCTTCACAGATTAGGGATTCAAGCATTCGAACCAACTCTAGTAGAAGGTCGTGCAATCCGTCTTCACCCATTAGTGTGTGAGGCCTACAATGCCGACTTCGACGGAGACCAAATGGCGGTTCACGTGCCACTTTCACAAGAAGCTCAAGCAGAAGCTCGTTTATTAATGTTAGCGGCACAAAATATCTTAAACCCTAAAGATGGAAAACCAGTAGTTACTCCATCTCAAGATATGGTTTTAGGAAACTATTACTTAACATTAGAACAAGAAGGTCGTGTTGGAGAAGGTATGTACTTCAAAGACATGAACGAAGCAATGTTAGCATACCAAAATGGATATGTTCATTTACACAGCCGTATTGCAATTCACGCAAGTGCGCTTCCTCATAAACCATTTACAGAATGGCAAAAAGAACGCATGTTAGTAACTACAGTTGGTAAATTATTATTCAATGAAATTATGCCTGACGAATTCCCTTACTTAAATGAACCATCAATGGAAAACTTAGAAGTAGCTACTCCAGATAAATACTTCTTAGAACCAGGTTCAAATATTAAGGAAGAAATTGAAAAACGACCAATCGTTTTACCATTCAAGAAGAAAAACTTAGGTCAAATTATTGCGGAAGTCTTCAAACGTTTCCACATTACAGAAACATCAATGATGTTAGACCGTATGAAAGACTTAGGATATAAATATTCAACTCGTGCTGGTTTAACAGTAGGGATTGCAGATATTTCTGTTGCAGGAAATAAAAAAGAAATTCTTTCAGATGCACACAATCAAGTTGATGAAATTTCTAAATTATTCCGTCGTGGTTTGATTACAGATGACGAAAGATATGAACGTGTTATTGAAACATGGAATGCTGCAAAAGATGAAATTCAAAGTGCATTAACAAAAACACTTGGTTCTCGTAACCCGATCTTCATGATGAGTGACTCTGGAGCCCGTGGTAACATCTCTAACTTTACACAGTTAGCGGGGATGCGTGGATTGATGGCAGCCCCGAATGGTAAGATTATGGAATTACCAGTAACATCAAACTTCCGTGAAGGTTTAACGGTTATGGAGATGTTCTTATCAACACACGGTGCCCGTAAAGGGATGACGGATACAGCCTTGAAGACAGCCGACTCAGGTTACTTAACTCGTCGTTTAGTAGACGTAGCGCAAGACGTTATTATCCGTGAAACAGACTGTGGTTCTGATCGTGGTTTAACAATTTCAGCTATCCGTGAAGGAAATGAAATGATTGAAACATTAGAAGAACGTATGATTGGACGTTATGCTCAACGTTCTGTAAAAGATCCAGTAACTGGAGAAGTATTTGTTGGTCACAATGAATTAATTACAGAAGATATTGCTCGTAAAATTATGGATGCTGGTATTGAAGAAGTAACAATCCGTTCTGCATTTACATGTGATACGAAACATGGTGTATGTAAACATTGTTATGGACGTAACTTAGCAACAGGTTCAGAAGTAGAAGTTGGGGAAGCAGTTGGTACAATTGCCGCTCAATCTATCGGGGAACCTGGTACTCAGTTAACAATGCGTACCTTCCATACCGGTGGGGTAGCCGGAGATGATATTACTCAAGGTTTACCTCGTATCCAAGAAATCTTCGAAGCTCGTAATCCTAAAGGGGGAGCAACGATTACAGAAGTAACAGGTGAAGTTGTATCGATTGATGAAAATGCAGGAAGCCGTACGAAAGAAATCACAATTAAAGGTGCAACAGATACTCGTACGTATACTGTTCCATTTACAGCTCGCTTAAATGTTGAAGAAGGACAAACAATCCATCGTGGTGAACCATTAACATCAGGTTCTATCGATCCAAAAGAATTATTACGTGTTCGTGATGTATTATCAGTAGAAAACTACTTATTACGTGAAGTACAAAAAGTATACCGTATGCAAGGGGTAGAAATCGGCGATAAACACGTTGAGGTAATGGTTCGTCAAATGTTGCGTAAAGTTCGTGTAATGGATCCAGGTTCAACTGAAATTTTACCAGGAACATTGTTAGATATCGCAGACTTTACTGAACGTAACCGTTCTGCAATTATGAATGGTGAAGTTCCAGCGACTGCACGTCCAGTATTACTTGGTATTACAAAAGCTTCATTAGAAACAAACAGTTTCTTATCTGCAGCTTCATTCCAAGAAACTACTCGTGTGTTAACAGACGCATCTATTCGTGGTAAGAAAGACCACTTACTTGGACTTAAGGAAAATGTTATCATTGGTAAGATTATTCCTGCTGGTACAGGTATGGCTCGTTACCGTAATATGGAAACAAGCACTTCTACACCAGTTCAAACAGAAGAATTCGTTGAGGCTACTGAAGAGTTAGCGGAAGGAATTGTAACTGAAGGAACAGTGGAAGAAACAACAGAAGCTTAATAAAATAGAACTAGACTTCCTTAGAATAGTAGTATAGGACGCAAGCAGACCTTCGGTCTCATTGCTAAATTTTGAGCCTAAGGTCTCAAAATTTCCTAGTAAAAGTAGCCACAAAAGTGGCTGCTTTTACGCACACTACTATAGGAAGTCTTTTCTGTTGGACGTGAATTTATGAGAGAACGTAAGGAATTAGACTTCCTTAGAATAGTAGTAAAGGACGCAAGCAGCCTCGCGAAGCGAGTCTCATTGCTAAATTTTGAGCCTAGAGTCTCAAAATTTCCTAGTAAAAGTAGCCACTTTTGTGGCTACTTTTACGCATACTACTATAGGAAGTCTTTTCTTTTTGATTTTTTTAGCGAACGTTTTCAAAAAGTATAAAATTATGGTATAATCTTACAGTTAAGGTATTCAAATGATACCTATAAGGAGGAAGAGAGATGCAAAATTATTCAGAAGAAGGATTACAATATCATTTAAACATTCGTAAAGGAGATGTAGGTAAATACGTTATTTTACCAGGAGATCCGAAACGTTGTGCGAAAATTGCTGAACACTTTGAAGATGCAAAATTAGTAGCAGATAACCGTGAATATGTAACATATACAGGATACTTAGATGGAGAAAAAGTTAGTGTAACTTCAACAGGGATTGGTGGCCCATCCGCTTCTATCGCTTTAGAAGAATTAGTGAGAAGTGGTGCAGATACATTCGTTCGTGTAGGAACTTGCGGCGGAATTGATATCGATGTAAAAGGTGGCGATATTGTGATTGCTACAGGTGCAATTCGTACTGAAGGAACAACTCGTGAATATGCGCCAATCGAATTTCCAGCAGTTGCAAACTACGATGTCGTTACAGCATTATTACAAGCAGGGAAAACATTAGACTATACAACTCACGCTGGTATTGTTCAATGTAAAGATTCATTTTATGGACAACATGAACCAGAAGTAATGCCAGTTAGCTATGAATTACAACAAAAATGGGAAGCTTGGAAACGTCTAGGAGTAAAAGCTTCAGAAATGGAATCAGCAGCTTTATTTGTAGTAGCAAGCCATTTAGGTGTAAGAGTTGGCTCAACATTTTTAGTAGTAGGAAACCAAGAAAGAAATGCAGCTGGATTAGAAAATCCAATTGTTCATGATACAGAAGCAGCGATTACAGTTGCTGTTCAAGCATTACGTAACTTAATTGCACAAGATCGTCAAAAAGCATAAGGAAGGTGAATCACATGGAATTAAAAGAAATTTTAGCAACTGTTGATCATACCTTATTAACACAAAATGCTACGTGGAAAGAAATTCAACAAATTTTAGATGATGCGATTCATTATGAAACAGCTTCAGCTTGTATTCCTGCAAGCTATGTAAAACAAGCAACAGAGTATGTGAAAGGTAAATTACCGATTTGTACGGTTATTGGATTCCCTAATGGCTATTCAACAACAAGTGTAAAAGTTTTTGAAACAAAAGATGCCATTGCCAATGGAGCAAGTGAAATCGATATGGTCATCAATATTACGGATGTAAAAAATAAACGCTTTGACTTAGTAGAAGAAGAAATTCGTCAAATTCATGAAGCTTGCCAAGGAAGAATCTTGAAAGTAATCGTAGAGATTTGTTTATTAACAACAGAAGAATTGATTGGATTATGTAAAGTAGTGACTTGTGCAGGAGCAGAGTATATTAAAACATCAACTGGATTTTCAACAGGTGGAGCTACATTTGAAGCAGTAGCTTTAATGAAAGAACATGTAGGTCCTTCAGTGAAAATCAAAGCTGCAGGTGGAATTTCAAGCTTAGAAGATGCAGAAAAATTCATCTCATTAGGTGCTAGCCGTTTAGGTACAAGCCGTATTGTAAAAATCGTTAAAAATCAAGCAGTTGAAGAAAATAGCTATTAGAAATTTAATCAAAGAATGTAGGTTAAATCCTGTGAGTAAGAAATTACTTGCAGGATTTTTTGTGTTATAAGGGGATTGAAAATAAAAAAAGAAAAGAGTAGAATGAGATAAAGTTTAGGTATACCTAAAAATAGGAGTTGATAGAATGGGAGAATTATTTGAAAATAAAGTTTCTAAAACGATGCTAATGACACTACAAGCAAAAGCTTTAGAAGGTTCGCAAAAGAATCGGTTGTTTATTGATCAAAAAGCCGAAGAAATGATGAAGCAAGTTCCATCAATGGTAAAGGTTTCTTTTTTTGATCGAATTGGAGTTTGTTTAAGAACGAAATATTTTGATGATTGCTGCAAGAATTTTATTGAGAGTCATGAACATCCAGTCATCGTTCAATTAGGTTGTGGTTTAGATGATAGGCAAGGAAGAATTGGAGCAGAAGATATTCCATTTTTTAATGTAGACTTTTTAGATGTCATTACATTAAGACAAGAGTTTTTTGAAGAAACAGCTACTTCACAGATGATTGCTGACTCAATATTAGATGATAAATGGATTCAAATTGTTAAAGAACAATATCCAAAAGGAGACTACTTATTCATTATTGAAGGCGTGTTAATGTACTTTAATACAAATGATATTAAGGAATTAGCTTTAAGATTAGAAAGAGAATTTCATCAATATGAATGTTATTTCGATACGTTACAACATCATATGGTTGCTACTAAAAATAAACAAAAAGAATTTAGAGAACAAGGGGTTAAAATGCATTGGGGACTTTCTTCTCAAGAGGAGTTGTATGATTTGTTTGGTAAACATGCAGAATTATTGAGTTTAGATTATACAATGGCACAATATCCAAACCGATGGAAAGTAGTACATCGTATCGTTTCATTTATCCCGTTTATTCAAAAAGCCGCTATCTTAATAAAGATGAGAATTTCTAGATAGTATGTATTTAGAAATATAATATGATATTTATAGTAGTAAGAAACATAAAATGGAAATTTGAGACTATAAGCTCAAATTTCCATTTTTTTACTAATCTTTTCTTCAACTCTGGCAAGTTCTACAGAATCGGTTAATTCTAAGAACATAGGCGTCCCAACTTACCCTTTCTTCGCTAATAATGTCGCAAATCTGAATCGAAGACGATTGCCGTTTTCGTCTGTTTTGTGGAGTTCACCAAAGTCTTCATTATATTTTAAAATTTCCCAACCGGCATAATATTCTAGTAATTCACCTTCTTTGAATGTAAATGGAAAATTCAAAGGACAAGGTGTATCTTCAGTAGACATAGCAGCAACAATTAGATTATATCCACCAGGAGCTGTGTGTGATTGCATATTTTCAATAACATCTGAAATCACTTCTTCGTGTAAAAACATCAAGACAACTGTAGAGATAATCCAATTATATTGACCTCCAGGAATATCTGCAGATTCAATATCATACGGTTCAATTTCAAGTGAAAGTCCTTCTTGAGTAGCTACTTCTTGTAATTTTTGTAAGCTTGAAATATTCCAATCAAGTGAAGTAACATCGTATCCTAAAGAAGCAAGGTATAAACTATTACGACCTTCTCCACTTCCTAAGTCAAGAACTCGTCCTTTTGGAATAAGAGGCTGAGCAGCTAATACTTCGGAGTGAGTCTTTGTATAGCCATATTTTTTGGCAAAATAATCTTCTTTTTTACAGAAAAACTCTAAATAACATTTGATATCGTCACTTGTTCCTGCAATTCGATGCCACTGTTGTGGTTCAACTAGTGGAATAGGAGTAGTCGCATTTAATTGTACAGTATCAATGACACTACCATCTTCATTTAAAAATTCAAACGTAATTTCGCCTTTTAAAATATGAAGTTGCGCCCAAGTTCCAACCTTTGTATTATGCATTTTTTTAAAAGGTTCGGGTAAAGTGTCCAACGTCCATAGTGGCATTTTTTTATAAGAAATTAAATTATTCATGTATATCACCTCGTAAGTTTATTGTAGGGAAAACTATTGGAATATGCAAGAAAAAGGGTATAGGTAAAAATTATAATAAGTGATAGGAATCTAGAAATTGACTGGAACAGACTTTGCTGGTATTCTAGTTTCATAGTCATAACGGCACTGTGACAAGGAGAGTAAAAGTGAATCTATTTTAGAGAGTCTCGGTTTGCTGAAAAGAGATAATAGTTGAAACTTTGAAGATGGCCTTTGAGTGCTAATCGTTGAATCATGAGACGATTACGGGAAAGCCCGATACAGCTTATCAGTTAGAAAGATTAACTGACAGAGATAGGATTTGTGAAAATGCTATGAATAAAGGTGGTAACACGAGAGAACTCGTCCTTTGGTTGGTGAGTAAGACCAAAGAGCGGGCTTTTTATTTGCTTGAAAGGAGAAACAAATGATTGAATTAAAAAATATTGATGTAACATTTCAGCAATCAGGTAAAACGGTCGAAGCTGTAAAGCAAGTAAATATTACTATTGAAGATGGAGATATTTATGGCATTATCGGATACAGTGGTGCTGGAAAAAGTACATTAGTACGTACCATTAATTTATTACAAAGACCAACAAATGGAACAGTAATCGTTTCAGGAGTAGAGTTAACAAGTCTTAAAGAAGCTCAATTAAGAGATGCTCGTAAAAAAATAGGAATGATTTTCCAACATTTTAACTTGATGAATACTTTATCGGTATTTGAAAATGTTGCCTTTCCATTAAAACGTTCAGGATTATCTAAAGCGGAAATTAAGCAAAAAGTTGAGTCATTGCTACACTTAGTAGGATTGGAAGATAAGATTACTAGCTACCCAAGACAATTATCTGGTGGGCAAAAACAAAGAGTTGCGATTGCAAGAGCATTAGCTAATGATCCAGATGTACTACTATGTGACGAAGCAACAAGTGCATTAGACCCTAAAACAACTGAATCTATTTTAGAACTTTTGAAAAAAGTAAATGAACAATTAGGCATTACAATCGTAATTATTACTCACGAAATGCAAGTTGTAAAAGAGATTTGTAATAAAGTTGCTGTAATGGAACAAGGACTAATTATTGAGCAAGGATCAGTATTAGAAATCTTTACAAATCCACAAAAATCGTTAACAAAAGATTTTATTGATACAGCTACACATATCAATAAAGGAATTGAAACAGTTCTACAACATGAACATTTACTAAACTTAAATCCAGGAGATGTTCTTGCAAAAATTTCATTTGTCGGTGCTTCAACTGGAGAACCATTAATTACGAAATTATCAACTCAATTCCAAGTAGCAGCGAATATTTTATTTGCCAATGTTGAAGTTATTCAAGAAACAGCAGTTGGAACTTTACTAGTAGGATTATCTGGTGAAGCTGAAAATATTAAAAGAGCTCTAGAACATATTCATCAATCGGGTGTTCAAACAGAAATTTTAGATGAGCCAAAGGAGGTTGAGTAAGATGAACTTACACCAATGGTTTCCAAATATTGATGCACGTGTAACACAAGAAATCATTAAAAGTACAATTGATACATTATTAATGGTTGGAATTACAGGACTGATTGCTGGAGTGTTAGGGATTGCCTTAGGAGTCGTGTTAGTCGTTACTCGAGAAGGAAATATTTTAGAAAATAAAGTGTTATACGCTGTATTAGATAAAGTAGTGAACTTATTCCGTTCGATTCCATTTATCATTTTAGCAATGTTATTAATCCCATTAACAAGACTTATTGTTGGAACAACAATTGGAATTCCGGGGGCAATTGTACCACTAGTGATTGCAACTGTTCCATTCTTCTCACGACAAGTGCAATTAGCGCTTTTAGAGGTAGATAGAGGAGTGATTGAAGCTTCGGTAGCGATGGGATGTACACCATTAGAAATTATTTTCCGAGTGTACTTAAAAGAAGGATTGCCAAGTTTGATTCGTGCTTCTTCTTTAACAACAATCAGCTTAATTGGTTTAACAACAATGGCTGGCGCGTTTGGAGCTGGAGGGATCGGGAACTTAGCAATTTCAAGAGGATATAATCGGTTCCAAGGGGATGTCATCGTAGTTGCGACAATTATTATGTTGATTATCGTATTTATCAGCCAAGCAGTCGGCGACTTCCTAGAAAAAAGAGCCACGAAATAACAAGATACAAGACCGAGCGTTCTGAAATGAATCACTGGAGCGACGCACATAAAGCATCGTAGTGGCGTGGGGGTGGCGTGAAGTGGATGTCATTTCAGTGAGGTCGAGTTCAATTAAAACAAGATACAAGGCCGAGCGTTCTGAAACGAATCACTGGAGCGACTCGATTAGAATAAAATTTTAAAACAAGAAAGAGGAAATTATATATGAACATTAAAAAATTATTTGTAACAGCATTAGCAGGATTAACATTAGCAGCATGTGGACAAGCTGCACAAACTTCTTCAAACTCAAACCAAGCAGCAGATGCTAAAAAAGAAGCAAAAACAGTTAAATTAGGGGTAAACGCAGGAAACCATGATGTATGGGATGACGTTATTAAACGCTTAAAAGAAAAAGAAAACATCAATGTTGAATTAGTAGAATTTACAGACTATGTACAACCAAACCAAGCATTAGAAAATGGAGATGTTGACTTAAACTCATTCCAAACAATTATTTACTTAGAACGTTTCAACAAAGAACAAAATACTCATATCAAACCAATTGGATATACAGTAATTGCTCCAATGGGTGTGTACTCTAAAAAAATTAAAAACGTTAGCGAGTTAAAAGATGGCGATACAATTGCAATCCCAGAAGATACTTCTAACAACTCTCGTGCATTACGCTTACTACACGCAGCTGGCGTAATCAAATTAAAAGATGTAAATAACACATTAGCAACTAAAGATGATATTGTAGAAAATCCTAAGAAAATTAATATTAAAGAATTACCAGCTGGACAAACAGCTCGTGCTTTAGACGATGTGGCAGCTTCATTAATCAACAATGGTTTCGCAGTTGAAGCAGGATTCCAACCAACAAAAGATTCAATCTTTATCGAAGAAATCACAGATTCATCACAACCATATTACAATGTTATTGCTGCTAAAGAAGGTAACGAAAATAACGAAGTTTACAAAACAATCGTTAAATACTACCAATCACCAGAAACAGCTAAGAAAATTGAAGAAGTTTCAAAAGGTGCAAACGTACCAGTTTGGGAAAAAGCTTCTTTAAAATAATCGATTAATTAGATTATTGAACTATTTATTTTATCATCATTTATCTCCTAAGAGGCATGCTCGTCATGCCTCTTTATTACAATAGAAAGAAGGAATTTTAATGAGTACGATTAAAGAAAAAGCATTTGCCCTAAAAGAAGAGTTAGTAGTCTTAAGAAGACATTTTCACGAACATCCTGAAGCTAGTTTAAAAGAATATAAAACAGCAGAAAAAATTCAAGAAGAATTAACAACATTAAATATTCCGTTTGAAAAAATTGCAGATACAGGAACATTAGCTATTATTAAAGGAGAAAAAGGAGAAGGGAAAACAATTCTTCTTCGTGCAGATATTGATGCCTTAGAATTACCAGATTGTACGAATAAATCGTATTCTTCGAAAAATGAAGGATTAAATCATGCATGTGGTCATGATGCTCACATAGCAATGGGATTAGGGACAGCAAAAGTATTAAATAGTATTAAAGATACATTTGCAGGAACAGTGTATATTGCTTTTCAACCAGCTGAAGAAATTGGAGCAGGTGCAAAACAATTTGTAGCTTCAGGAAAAATTGATTCAATTGATGAAAGTTTTGCTATTCATGTGAATTCAGGATTACCATTAGGTTCATTTGCAGTTCAAGGCGGACCTGTGAATGCCTCTTGTGATATTTTTAAAATTAACGTTAAAGGAAAAAGTTCGCACGTAGGTCGTCCTCATTTAGGGCATGATGCATTAGTGACAGCTAGCGAAATCGTTGTTGCGCTGCAAACAATTGTTAGTCGTGAAGTGGATCCAGGAGATAGAGCAGTAGTAGGTGTAGGAAAATTATATGCAGGTACACGTTATAATATTGTCGCGAATGATGCTTTATTAGAAGGGACAATTCGCGCCTTTAGTCATACTACAAGAGCTCATTTAAAAGAAGCAGTAACAAGAATTGCACAAGGAATTGCGGCTACACATCGTTGTGAGGTAGAAATTGATTGGTATGATGCAGCGGCTCCAGTGATTAATACTCATGAATTAGCAGAGAAATTTCAAACAGTTGCTCAATCCATTGATTCGATTAATAATATTATTACCAAATATGAATTAACAATGGGTGCGGATGATTTTGCAGATTATTTAGTTGGAAAACCAGGAGTATATGGACTTTTAGGAAGTCAATCAAGTGTAGAAACAGCTTATGGTCATCATCATGAAAAATTTGATATTGATGAGGCTGTTTTACCAATTGGAGTGGAATTAGAAGTAAGTTATATTTTAAATCGTTTAGCAAATTAGAAGTAGAACAATATGGAAGAAAAAATTTTGAGTATTTTAGAAGAAATTTGCGAAGATAAAGTTGTCTATGAAGATAAGGATATTAATTTAAAAGAAGAAGGATTGATGGATTCATTAGCGTTTGTAGAATTATTGGTAAGGTTAGAAGAGTTTGGACTTGAAGTAGCTCCTACTGAAGTGACTTATGGGGAAATTGATACGCCGAATAAGATTATTGAATATGTGAAAAAAAGAATATTAAAATAAATCAAAATCACCATAAAAATTACAGTAATCACTCCAGCAGTATATCAATCTTAGCAGCTCTAGGATTAGTAGTACCAAAAGGTAAAAAAAGAAGATAAATAAAAACTGAATTCTTAACTAAAAAAGGATGAGAGGTATTGCCCATCATCCTTTTTTTGTGTTTTTATAATCCTTTTAAGACTTCTTCAATCGTTGCTTTATCTTTTACTTCATCGATAACATTTTTGATTTTTCCTTCTTGATCCACAAAAATCATGGTTGGAATGGAATGAATTTCTAATGCTTTTTGGAAGCTTTTTTCTTTGTCTGAGTAATAGTTGAATGCTAGTCCTTTTTCTTTTAAGAAGGCTTGTGCTTTTTCAGGAGTTTCTCCTTTAACGAGTAAGTTGACTAAGACGAATTCAATAGAATCTTGATATTCTTTTCTTAATTCATTTAGAATAGGGAGTTCTTGCTGACAATTTGGACACCAACTTGCCCAAGCGACATAGACAATTTTCTTTCCTTTAAAATCAGCAGGAGTTTTTTGCTGAGTATCTGCTGTTTCAAATGTGAAGTTCGGTAAAACTTGTCTAATTAAATCAGTAGTAGTTTTTTCTTTTGAGGTAGTGGTTGTAGCAGTTGTCGTACTAGTGTTAGTTGTAGTTGACGTTGTTTGGCAACCGGCAGCTAGTACAAACAGACTTCCGAATAGAATAGAATGAGTTAGGATTTTTTTGTAGTTTTTCATAAAGTATCTCTCCTTTAAAACGTTACGTTCATTGTATCACATTGGTGGGAACAAAAAAAGGAACCTTCTCATGAAGATTCCTTTGACTATGATGATTATCCTTGAATACTGAAAGTATATTTGTGACCTTGAGTTAAGCTATGGTAGAAGCCTTTTCCTTCATATAATTGGAATACTTGTACTCCAGCACGTTGTGAATCATCTGGATACACATTTTTAACAAATGGATTTCCTGCTAAGATTTCTTCTAATCCTTCTTTTCCGATTTCACGAACTTTTCCTTCGATACGAATGACTTGAATTAAGTAGTCATCGTGTGAAAATGCAGCAATTGCAACATTTGGATTTTCTTGTAATTGTTTGTAGAAATGAGTTTCTGGGCTTGTCATAAAGAATACCCCATGTTCATTTGCAACACCGATATGAATTGGACGAGAATGAGGTTTTCCGTCTTTATCCACGGTAGCAAAAATAGCTACTTCCAAGTCTTCTAAAATGCTTAAAATTTCTTCTGTATTCATATTAACACTCCTTATTTAATAATTGTTTTATTTGTTTCTCGATTGATAAGGGAGAAGTAGTTGGTGCAAATCTTGCGATGACTTCTCCGGATACATCTATAAGGAATTTTGTAAAATTCCATTTAATCGAACTGCCTAATAGTCCTTTGGTTTCTTCTTTTAATAGTTTGAATAATGGATGAGTTTCTGGGCCATTAACGAGTACTTTTCCAAACATTGGGAAAGTGACTTGATAATTGAATTGACAACTTGAAGCAGCTTCCAGTGCGCTTAATGTTTCTTGATTACCAAACTGATTACAAGGGAATCCTAGAACGCTAAATCCTTGTTCGTGGTATGTTTCGTATAAGTTTTGTAATTGGGCAAACTGTGGAGCTAATCCACATCCGCTAGCGGTATTGACAATGAGAAATACTTGCCCTTTATAGGCTTCTAATGTACTTGTTCCATCTAAAGTAGGAATTTCTATTTCATAAATTGACATGACTTCCTCCTATATTAAATGATAATGTTTTAATCCTTGAATAATGCCCCCTTTATCGTTGTCAGCACAAACATAGTTTGCTTTTTCTTTTAAAAGGGGAATAGCATTTCCCATGGCGATAGCAATATCAACTTCTTGGAACATTTCTAAATCGTTGGCGCCATCTCCAAAAGCGTATGTCATGATAGAATCCGTATTTAAGGTGTGGATTAAGGCTCGAATTCCTGTTGCTTTAGAATTTCCAGCGGTAATAACATCCAATGCATAAGGAAAATTCCGGATAAATCTTAATTCTGGAAAAGCTTGTTGATAAGCTTCATCATTATTATCTCTTGAAAGTAAGAGCAACATATTAATGGCTTCTTCTTTATAAAATGTTGGAATAATATCCGGTGCTGGTGTATGAATATATTCATAGGCTTCTTTGGCAAATGGGACTGATTCGATCATTTTAAAGGCATTAACATTATAACATGTAATTCCATGATGATTTTCTTTTGCAAATTGCAGCAGTCCTTCAATCGTTTCTTTTGGAATTTCATGATGAATCATTAATTCACCTTTGAAAATAACGACTTGTCCATTCATAAAAATTCCAGAATGAATGTTCGTAGAGCGTATTACTTCCGAAACTTCGATAGGAGATCTTCCTGTTGCAAGAAGTGGTTCATATCCGTTTTTCTTTAACTGTTGAATCGCTTCTATAACTTCAAGGTCGACTTGACCTGTTTTATTTAAGAGAGTTCCATCCAAGTCAAAAAACACTAAACCTTTCATAAAAACCTCCTTTTCATATTACGTTCATTATATCACGAAAGTGGAGGGAATAGGTGTTTGATGCTTAAAAAATCACCTTACACTAAAGAAATTAAGGGCAATTGGTAGTAATTACGCTATTTTTATGGTAGAATTGGAAAGAATATTAATAGAGGAGGAAGATCCTTTGTATCAAACAATTTTAACATTGATGATTATTATTAGTGTGTTACTAATTATTATTGTAGCTATGCAACCATCGAAAACAAATGCAGCAAATTCATTATCAGGCGGTGCTGAGCAATTATTCGGAAAAACAAAAGCACGTGGATTTGAAGCATTCTTAATTCGAGTAACTGTTGGATTAGGAGCAATCTTTATGATTTTAGCAGTAGCCTTAGCGTACATTTCATCAAAATAAAAATGATTAAGCACAATGTTGAAGGAGTATCTCTAAGACATTGTGTTTTTCTATATGGAAAATATCAATTAAAGGTAGGAGTGAACAACTTGGAAACAATTTGGTTAGAGGAAACAACAAATAAACGGGCGGTTATTTTATTTCATGCATATACTGGGAAACCAACAGATCTGAGAATGTTAGCTTCCTTTTTACATCGTCATGATTATGCAGTTTATGTACCAGCATTTAGTGGACATGAACATTCAAATGCGTGTGAAATTTTAAAAGAAACACCAGAAAAATGGTATGAAGATGCAAAACAGGCAGTTCAATTTGTGAGAAATCAAGGGTATTCAACGATTGCTGCACTAGGATTATCGATGGGTGGTATTATGGCAGCAGCACTCGCAACTGATCAATTAGTGGAAATTGCGGGAACATTTTGTTCTCCTGTTTCAAAAAGAAATGCGCAATTACCAGATTTATTAAAGAGTTTTATAGCTTTTGCTACTCATTCTGGGATGTGTGAAGATGAAATGTTCACATTAGGGAAAAAAGCAAAGCAACAATTATTAGAGTTACATGATTTTTCAGCTAAAGTGGCAGAAAAACTAGAACAAGTGACAGGTCCTTTTTATATTGCGCAAGGGGAATTAGACAGATTAGTCGATCCAGAAGTATCAATTGAGATGAAAGAAGCATTAGTGAATGCTGCTGTTGATTTTCATTGGTTTGAAAAATCAGGGCATGTTATTACAGTCGGAAAAGAAAAAGCAGAATTTCAACAATCTGTATTAGAATTTTTAAACCAACAAGAATGGAGGTAAGAAATGAGAGAATCATTGAGAACTATTTTGGTGTCCTTTTTTGAGGAATATACACCAGAAAGTTTTTATGTAAAAGAAATTAGTGAACATTTTGGGATGAATCAATCTCAAGATTTTAAAATATTAGTAAAAGAATTAGCCGCTTTAGAAGAAGAGGGCGTTTTAGAATTAAATCGAAATGGAAAGTTTGGATTGAATCCTTTGAATCAAACATTAAAAGGGACGTATCGTGCCAATGACAAAGGATTTGGATTTGTCACAGTAGTCGAAGGAGAACCAGATATTTTCATTCCTCGTGGAGATACGATGAGTGCAATGGATGGGGATGAAGTAGAATTAGTGATTACAGAACCAGCAGATAGCTATCGTCAACGCTCTGCGACAGGGAAAATTGTCCAAATTATTCAACGAAATACGACTCAAGTGGTAGGAATTTATACTCGATTTAGTTCTGAAACTGCTGAAGATACAGGATATTGTGGTGAAGTAGTCGTTAAAGATAAAAAATTAGCAGGCACTCGCTGTTTAATTCGTCCAAATGGATTGCATCCAGTAGATGGAACAGTGGTTATTGTAGAATTAACGAAATATACGAATGAAAAAAATCGTTCTTCATTAGAAGGAATTGTTGTCAAAGAAATTGGGTATAAAGATGCCGTAGGAATGGATATTTTAATAATTTTACAACAATTACATATTCCAACAGAATTTCCACAAGAAGTGATAGACCAGGCTAATCTTGTTCCTGAAGTCATCACAGATGAAGATCGACAAGGGCGTAAAGATTTACGTGAACAATTAACGGTGACAATTGACGGGGCAGATGCCAAAGACTTAGATGATGCCGTGGCATTAACAAAACGTGAAGATGGAACATTTGAATTAACCGTTTCGATTGCGGATGTATCCTATTATGTAATAGAAAATTCAGCCATCGATAGAGAAGCATTTGAACGTGGAACAAGTGTGTACTTAACAGACCGAGTCGTTCCAATGTTGCCACAACGATTATCAAATGGAATTTGTTCATTACATCCACATGAAGAGCGACTAACGATGTCTTGTCGTATGGAAATTGACCGTAGTGGAACGATTTATCAATATGAAATTTTCCCAAGTGTCATTCGTTCAGACATGCGATTAACGTACAGTTTAGTGAATGAATTGTATGAAAAAAAAGAAGTAGAAATTCCAGAAGAAATTCAGCAAATGTTGTTAGATATGAGAGAATTACATCATATTTTAGAAAGGCGAAGAAAAGAACGTGGAGCGATTGACTTTGAAACGCATGAAGCAAAAATTATTGTGGATGAACAAGGAGTACCAATTGATATTCAAATTCGTGAACGTGGAGTTGCAGAACGATTAATTGAATCGTTTATGTTAGCAGCCAATGAAACAGTGGCGATGCATTATCAACGCAGAAATATTCCATTTATTTACCGTGTCCATAAACAACCACAACAAGAAAAAATGCAACGTTTCTTAGAGTTTGTCACAGCATTTGGCATTAATATTAAAGGAACAAGCGACACCATTAGTCCGAAAAAACTGCAAAAAGCTTTAGATGAAGTAAAAGGGGAAACATATGAAGCAGTTGTATCGACAATGATGTTACGTTCTATGAAACAAGCTAAATATGATATTACACCTTCTGGACATTATGGATTAGCAGCAGAAGATTATACTCACTTTACTTCACCGATTCGTCGTTATCCAGACTTAATTGTTCACCGTATGATTCGTCAATACGAAGGTACTGGAAGTTTCTTATCGAAGCAACAAGAAGAATTAAATGCTTCTAAATTAGAAAGAATTGCGGATCAATCGAGTAAAATGGAACGTTTAGCAGTTCAAGCAGAACGTGAAGTAGATGCGATGAAGAAAGCTGAATTTATGGCTGATAAGATTGGACAAGAGTTTGAAGGAATTGTTAGTTCCGTTACCAAGTTTGGAATGTTTGTGGAATTGCCAAATACTGTTGAAGGTTTAGTGCATATTACGCATATGAATCAAGATTACTTTAACTTTATTGAAAGTCATATGGTCTTAATTGGTGAGAGAACAGGAGTAACTTATCGAATTGGAGATCGTGTTAAAGTAAAATTAATTAAAGTTGATGTAGAAGCGCATGAAATTGATTTTATTTTAGCGGCGGATAATGCAGATTTGATTAATCAAAACAAACGTCCAATTAAAGGAAAAGAAGCGCCTAAGAAAACTGCGAAAAAAGAAAGCAGAAGTAAAAAATCAAAGAGGTCTTCCAAAAATAAAGGAAGACAACATTTTAAAGCGCAAGCAAAGCAAAAGCGTAGAAAAAAACATTCGTAAGGAGAATTCGGATGCCAAAAGGAACAGATAATAAAGTTTTAGCGCAAAATCGTAAGGCGAATCATGATTATACGATTTTAGATACGATTGAAGCAGGTTTAATATTAACGGGAACGGAGATTAAGTCGGTTCGTCAAGCTAGAATGAATTTGAAAGATGGTTATTGTAGTTTTAAAAATGGAGAAGCTTTTTTAGTAGGGGTTCACATTAGTCCGTTTGAGCAGGGGAATATTTTCAATCATGATCCGCTTCGTACGAGAAAGTTGTTATTGCATAAGAAACAAATTCAAATGCTTGAGCAAGAGGTAAGACAGGCAGGAAATACGGTTGTTCCATTGAAGGTTTATATTAAAAATGGGGTTGCCAAGTTGTTGATTGGAATTGCGAAAGGTAAGAAAAACTATGATAAACGTGAAGCGTTAAAACAAAAAGATATAAAACGAGATGTACAGAGAGAGTTAAAAAACTATAGGTAGACTACGAAAGACTTCCTGAGATAGTAGCATAGGACGGCAGCAGACCTTTGGTCTCATGCCTAAAAATCAAGCCTAGGGTCTTGATTTTTCCTTGTGAAAGTAGCCGAGTTTCGGCTGCTTTCACGCATGCTACTATGAGGAAGTCTTTCTCCGTTTTTCCGTAAATTAATGAGGGTACGTTTAGGAGGTGGACTTCCTTTATAGTGACAAAGGACGGCAGCAGCGCTTCGGTCTCATGCCTAAATTTCGAGCCTTGGTCTCAAAATTTCCTAATAATAGTAGCCGATGTTTTGGCTGCTATTATGCATGCTACTATAAGGAAGTCTTTCACGCATGCTACTATGGGAAGTCTTTCTCCGTTTTTTCGTAAGGAAAAGTAGAGTGCATATTATCACTTCCTGTCATGCAGAAAAACTATGGAGTATAATAGTTAAAAACTATATTAAATATTCATCTAAAGTTGTTGACAATAGCTTGAATATATATTATATTATCTACAACAGATAAATAACTGATGCAATGAACAGATAAGTAAATAAAAGCGAACGTAAAAAGAGAGTCCGGTTGGTGAAAAAGGATGCAGGAACTTTATTGAAAATGGTCTGGGAGCAACAGAAGTGATGAAGCTTCTGCGAATGGTGCCCGATACCGTACTAGAGTATAAATATGTACTTATAGAGTAACAAGCTGTGAAGTTTGTTAAAAATAGAGTGGTAACGCGATCCTTCGCCTCTAGTTAAAAACTAAGGTGGAGTTTTTTTATGGCTCAAATACTTATAACATCAATTATCTGATTCGACGATTGACGGAAAGCGCGCCCGTTAATCATCATTAATCAATGGAAAAGAAAAGGGGAATTTATTTATGAACATTTCAAAATTAATTAAAACAGCAGCGTTAGGATTAGTAGCTACAACATTAGTAGCATGTGGAAACGGAGCATCTCAATCAAAAGATACAGCAACAACAGCAGCTCCAAAAGTAGAAGATAAAAAGATTACAGTAGTAGCTTCACCAGCACCACACGGTGAAATTTTAGAAGCAGCTAAATCAATTCTTAAAAAAGATGGATATGATTTACAAATCAATATCGTAAACGACTACGTAACACCTAACCAAATCGTGTTCGGAGGAGATGCAGATGCTAACTACTTCCAACATACACCTTACTTAGAAAAATTCAATAAAGAACACAATGAAGATTTAGTAAGTATCGGTAATGTACACATTGAACCAATGGCTATTTACTCTAAAAAATATAAATCTTTAGCAGATTTACCAGAAAACGCAACAGTATATGCTTCAACAAACCCAGCTGAAGTTGGTCGTTTCTTATCATTCTTCACTAAAGCAGGTTTAATTAAATTAAAAGATGGTGTTAAACCAGTTGACGCTCAATTAAGTGATATCGTTGAAAACAAAAAGAACATTCAAATTAAAAATGAAATCGCTCCTGAATTATTAGTTTCAACATTTGAAGCTAACGAAGGAGATGCAGTAATTATCAACTCAAACTTTGCAATTGATGCAAAATTATCTCCTAAAAAAGATTCAATCGCATTAGAAGATGAAAGTTCACCATATGCAAACTTAGTAGCAGTTAAACCAAAAGATAAAGATTCAGATAAAATCAAAGCTTTAATCAAAGCATTACAAAGTGATGAAATCCGTAAATTTATCTCTGATAAATATTCAGATGGGTCTGTAATTCCTGCAAAATAATGGATAGAATAAAAGGTGTGGCACGCGCTATTTTGCCACACCTTTTTAGAGTATAAGGAGAAGAATGATGATTAAAATACAAGAAGTTTCTAAAATTTATCATGGTAAACAAGGAACAGTTGAAGCAGTAAAAGATGTTTCGTTAGACATTAAAAAAGGTGAAATTTTTGGAATTATTGGTTTTTCAGGAGCAGGTAAAAGTACATTAATTCGTTTATTAAATGGTCTTGAATCTGTTACAACTGGTCATATTTTTGTCAATGATAAAGATATTACTACATTAAAGAAAAAAGAATTATTACAAGAACGTCGTAAAATTGCGATGATTTTCCAACATTTCAATTTATTATGGTCACGTACAGTAGAAGAAAACATTGCTTTTTCATTAGAAATTGCAGGAGTAGCAAAAGATGTTCGTCAAAAGAAAGTAGCAGAATTAATTGAAATTGTAGGCTTAACAGGAAGAGAAAAATCTTATCCATCTCAATTATCTGGTGGACAAAAACAAAGAGTGGGGATTGCTCGTGCATTAGCCAATGATCCAGAAGTATTATTATGTGACGAAGCAACAAGTGCATTAGACCCAAAAACAACAAAAGATATTTTGAACTTATTAGTTGAAATTAATAAACGTCTAGGATTAACGATTGTATTAATTACACATGAAATGCATGTTGTTCGTCAAATTTGCCATCGTGTTGCTGTAATGGAACAAGGAAGAGTTGTTGAAACTGGAGAAGTATTGGAAGTGTTCAAAAATCCTCAACAAACTATTACAAAACAATTTGTTGGTGAAGAACGTTCTGAACAAGATTTAGCAGATGTTTTTGATCATTTATCAACTTCACTTCGTCCGGGAGTAGCTGTTCGTATTCAATATTTAGGGGATACAACAGCAGAAGGAATTTTATCAGAAGTTATTCGTAAACTAGATGTTTCAATTTCGATTTTACAAGCGCATGTAAATGTAACGCAAAAAGGTGTGCTTGGAAGTATGATTATTTTAATTGAAGAAGACTCTGCTAAAGCTGAAGAAGTGATTGATTACTTAAGAAAAGCAGAAATTATTGTGGAGGTACTAGAAAATGTTTAATGTGTTTTTAGCTCAAACGAGTTTTTCAGAATTATTCCAAGAGATGATTAGTTTTAAAAATGTAGATTGGAATGAAGTGATTAAAGCGACAAATGAAACAGTTTATATGAGTTTTCTATCTACTTTCTACGTATTTATTATTGGTTTAACATTAGGGTTATTTTTATATTTAACAAGTCCGGGTAGAAGTTTAGAAAATAAATGGGTGAATTTATTCCTTTCTGGAATTATTAATATTTTCCGTTCGGTTCCATTTATTATTTTACTGGCTTTATTAATGCCATTTACGAAAGCGTTGATGGGGACTATTTTAGGGCCTAAGGGTGCGATTCCTACTTTAGTCATTAGCGCAGCTCCTTTCTATGCTCGTTTAGTGTCTATTTCATTAAATGAGATTCCTTCTGGGGTTGTAGAAGCGGCTGAATCGATGGGGGCTACGACTCGTCAGATTATTACGAAGGTGTTAATTCCTGAATCTCTTCCTGCATTAGTGTCTGGTATTACGGTAACAACGATTGCGTTAGTGGGTTCTACTGCTGTTGCGGGTGTTATTGGTGCTGGGGGATTAGGGAACTTGGCTTATATGATTGGTTTTACTCGTAATAAGCAGGATATTATTTTTGTAGCTACGGTTGCGATTTTAATTCTTGTATTCTTGATTCAATTTGTCGGAGACTATGCAGTGAAGAGAATCGACAAACGTTAGAAATTTTGAAATAGACTTTGCGTGATAATAGCACCGGACGGCAGCAAACAGCTTTGCTGTTTCATGCCTAAAATTCGAGCCTTGGTCTCGAATTTCCCGGTAATATAATCTACGTGTGTAGATTATATTACTTATGCTACTATGCAAAGTCTTTTCTTATGGACGTATATTTATGAGAGTCCGTATATAAATTAGACTTCCCAAGTGTAGTAGCAGGGGACGGCAGCAAACCTACGGTTTCATGCCTAAAAATTGAGCCTGTAGTCTCAATTTTTCCTGTCATATAAGCCATTTCTGGCTTATATGACTAGTGCTACTAAGGGAAGTCTTTTCTTGTGAACGTTTTTTATTTAGAGTACGTATCTGAAATAGACTTCCTTTAGTAGTAACGGTTGTACGTTTCCTTGTTAATGCCGTCACACAATCTTTTATCCGTACAAAAAATAAAAATACAACGGACTTTTCAAGTAGCATTGGTAATAGAAACTGTTACATCAGTTTCTATTACTGGGAAATTTGAGACCGAGGCTCAAATTTTAGCCAAGAGATTCGCAAAGCGAAGCTACTGGCGTCCATTGCTACAGCCCCAAAAGTCGGTTGTATTTTATTTTTTATATAAATGATGCAGATGAAAATAACCTTTTCATGAAATTTACATTATTTACATAAAGACAAGTGGTTGACAAGTGCTTGTTTTTCCTTTATCTTATGTATGCAAACCGGTTCCACATCGTGGTTCCCAATTGAAAAAAGAAAGGATAGTTCAACATGAATTATGATGTAATTGCAAAAGAAGTCCTTGAAAATATCGGTGGACGTGAAAATGTTCAATCTGTCGCACACTGTGCAACACGATTAAGAATTATGGTTCTTGACGAAGCAAAAATCAATAAAGAAGCCATTGACCAATTAGAAGGTGTAAAAGGAGCATTCTTTAACTCAGGTCAATACCAAATTATCTTCGGAACAGGAACAGTCAATAAAGTCTATGAAGCTGTTGCTCGCTTAGGAGTAGCAGAATCTTCAACAGCACAAATGAAAGAAGAAGCGAAAAAACAAGGGAACTTATTCCAAAGAATGAGTAGAACATTCGGAGACGTATTCGTTCCAATTATCCCAGTTTTAGTAGCAACAGGACTATTCATGGGATTACGAGGATTATTAACAAATCCAATTTTCCTAGGATTATTCGGAATGACACCTGACGTCATCGACAAAAACTTCTTATTATACACACAAGTATTAACAGACACAGCCTTTGCATTCTTACCAGCATTAGTAGCATGGTCAACATTTAAAGTATTCGGCGGTTCACCAGTACTTGGAATTGTTTTAGGATTAATGTTAGTAAACAGTGCCTTACCAAACGCTTATGTAGTAGCTGCCGGTGGAGCAGAGCCAATTGTATTCTTTGGTTTCATTAAAGTAGTAGGTTACCAAGGAACAGTATTACCAGCATTCTTCGTAGGAATGATTGGTGCTAAATTAGAAAAATGGTTACGTACAAAAGTTCCAGATGCATTAGATTTATTAGTAACACCATTCTTAACATTCTTAGTAATGAGTGTTCTTGGATTATTCATCATTGGACCATTCTTCCACTCAGTAGAAACAGTCGTATTAAACGCAACTGAGTTTGTTTTACAATTACCATTTGGTCTAGCAGGAATTATTATTGGTGGATTACAACAAGTCATCGTAGTAACTGGAGTACACCACATCTTTAATTTCTTAGAAACACAATTATTACAATCTTCAAAAATTGCTACAGGAGTGGAATTAAATCCATTTAATCCAATTATTTCAGCAGCAATGGCTGCACAAGTAGGAGCAACATTAGCTGTTGCTTTCAAAACAACAGATACAAAATTAAAAGCTCTAGCATTACCATCAGCATTCTCTGCTGCATTAGGAATTACAGAGCCAGCAATTTTTGGGGTTAACTTACGCTTTGGTAAACCATTTGTAATGGGATTAATCGGAGGAGCTACAGGAGGATTCTTAGCAGCTTTATTCCAATTAAAAGCAACAGGTATGTCTGTAACAGTATTACCAGGGATGTTATTATTCTTAAATAGCCAATTCCCATTATATGTATTAGCAATCGCAGTAGCCTTTGCAGTAAGTTTTGGATTAACATATACAATCGGTTATAGCGACGATATGTTGAAAAAATAAAAACAGTAAAATGTAAAAAAGAAAGTCGAAGCGTCACATGATAGCTTCGACTTTTATGTAGATGAGGAGTATCAATGAGTTTAGTAAGAAAAAGTAATACTGGAAAATATGGTTTAGTGTATCATATTGTTCCTCCTTATGGATTAATGAACGATCCAAATGGATTAATTTATTTTAAAGGACAATATCACGTATTTTTCCAATGGAATCCAACAGATACAAAGCATGCGAATAAACATTGGGGACATCTTATTTCGGATGATATGATTCAATGGAAAAGAGTCGAATTAGCATTAGCGCCAGACCAATGGTTTGATAAAAGTGGGGTATATTCTGGTAGTGCATATGTTCATAATGATCAATTATGGTTATTTTATACAGGAAATGTAAAAGATGAAGAAGGAAATGCATCAAGTTATCAATGTTTAGCAGTCTCAGAAGATGGGATTCATTTTGAAAAGAAAGGTCCATTATTTGAACATCCAAAAGGTTATACAAGACATGTGCGTGATCCAAAAGTTTGGTATGATTCTCGTGTCGATCATTACTGGATGGTTGTAGGAGCTCAAACGGAAGATTTAAAAGGAGATACATTAGTATATCGTTCAGAAGATTTACTTCATTGGGTATTGAATGGTTCTATTAGTGTTGAAGAAAAAGACTTCGGATATATGTGGGAATGTCCAGATGTGATTACATTTGAAGAAAAGGATGCATTTATTTATTCTCCGCAAGGAATTGAAGCTCAAGGAGAACGATTCAATAATTTATATCAAACTGTAGTGCAATTAGGTCAGTTTACAATTGATGGAAAATTTGTTGTGGAAGAGGACAACGTAACTGAAGTTGATGCAGGATTTGATTATTATGCTCCGCAAAGTTTCCAAGCAGAAGACGGTCGCATTCTTCAATATGGTTGGATGGGAATTCCAGAAGGAAAAGAAGGCCTTATCCCAACAATTCAAGATGGCTGGATTCATACGTTAACCATTCCACGTGAAGTGTCGGTTCAAAATGGAAAATATCTTCAAAAACCTGCACGTGAATTATGGGGTTTAACAACAGATGTTCAAAAAATCCAATGGAATGCGACTCGATTTGAATCGGTCTTTTCTTCACCTGCACAAGTGTGGACAGTGAATTGGAAAGAAGCCGTTCAGGACAAATTAACGATTCAATTACGCAATGAAATTTCAATTCAATATGATGCAGAATCTCAAGTGTTGTCTGTCAGCCGTACCGATTGGGAAACAGGAGAAAAAGAAACAAGAGAAAGAACCTTACAATCTCCTTTGCAACATCTAAACGCATGGATGGATTACTCAAGTTTAGAATTATTTGTTAATGAAGGAGAAGAAGTATTTACGCTTCGATTCTTTACAGAAGAAGATTCTTTAGACTTCCTAATTCAACAAATAGTTGAACAAGAAATGGTGATTGAAGTCTATAGTATGAAAGAAAGTGGATTTATCGTAGAGTAAGGCACTACAAAAAAATTCCGTTTTGAAATGAAGTAATGAGAGTCGTATGAGTGAGAGATACAAAAGAATTTTTTCCGATACGTAGGATGGAAGCAACTCGAAGTGGAGGGCTCATACTATTCGCTATCGGGAATGTTTTTTTGTGTGACCAAAACACTTGCTTTCTAGCCGTTTTTTCGGTAGTATAATGCATGGAATAGTAAGTTCTTTAATGGGTACAGAAAGTTCTTCATGGCTGAGAGAGAACCCCCGCTTTTAGAATTGAACCTACCAGAATATTGATTATGAAAATAATCCGGTTCACGTACCGTTATCACGTTCCAAGAGACATTTAACAATGAAAATGTAATTAAAGGTGGTACCGCGAGTCATTCGTCCTTTTATAGGGGGAATGGCTCTTTTTGTTCCACAATCATTAGAAAAGGAGTGCTACTATGGCAGAAAAAACAAACTTACAAAGAGAAGATTTCTCAAAATGGTATATTCAAACCATTCAAAAAGCTGATTTAATGGATTATTCACCAGTGCGTGGATGTATGATTTTTAAACCAGATGGTTATGAAATTTGGGAACATATTCAAGAAGAATTTAACCGTCGTTTTAAAGAAGAAGGAATTCGTAATGCATACTTCCCAATGTTAATTCCAGAAAGCTTCTTCACAAAAGAAGCAGATCATATTGAAGGATTTGCGCCAGAATTGCCATGGGTAACAGAAGCAGCAGGTGAAAAATTAGAAGAACGTTTAGCATTACGTCCAACAAGTGAAACAATGATTGGGACTGCATTCTCAAACTGGATTAATTCATATCGTGATTTACCATATGAAGTAAACCAATGGGCAAATGTATTCCGTTGGGAAAAGAAAACTTTACCATTCTTACGTACATCTGAATTTTTATGGCAAGAAGGACATACAGCTCATGCGGATGAAGCAGATGCACGTCGTCGTACAATGAAAATGTTAGATATTTATAAAGAAGTAGTAGAAGGCGTATTAGCTGTTCCTGTTTATGAAGGACAAAAGACTCCATCAGAACGTTTCGCTGGTGCGGTAGATACTTACTCAATCGAAGCAATGATGAAAGACGGAAAAGCTGTACAAGCTGGAACTTCTCACTATATGGGTACAAAATTTGCGGAAGCATTTGATATTAAATATTTAACAAAAGAAAATGAGCACGTACATGCACATACAACTTCATGGGGAGTTTCTACTCGTTTAATCGGTTCATTAATTATGACACACGGAGACGAACAAGGATTAGTATTACCTCCAAAAGTAGCGCCAACACAAGTAGTCTTAATTCCAGTTGGACCATGGAAGAAAAATCCAGCCATCTTAGAAAAATTAGAAGAGTTACAACAACAATTAAAAGCAGCAGGCTTACGTGTGAAAATTGATGACACAGACAACTCACCAGGATTCAAATTCAATGAATGGGAATTACGTGGAGTTCCAATGCGTATTGAATGTGGCCCACGTGATTTAGAAAATAATCAAGTCATGACAAAAATGCGTGACTTAGATGAAAAAGTTGCGGTAGGTTTTGATGTGTTAGTAGAAACAATTCAATCTGAATTAGAGAAAATGCAAGGACGTTTATTAGAAACAGCTCGTGCAATGCGTGCTTCTAATGAATATACAAACATTGATACTTTAGATGAATTAAAAGCTCATATTGAAGCAAAACGTGAAGCTGGCGAAGTGCCTGGTTGGGTATTAGTTGGTTGGGATGGAACAGAAGAAACAGAAGCGAAAATCAAAGAAGAAACTGGATTTACGACTCGTAATATTCCATTCAACCCTCCAGTGAAAAAAGAAACATGTATCGTGTCAGGAAAACCAGCAACACAAACAGTATGGATTGCTAGAGCGTACTAATAATAAGATGCGAAGAAAGATGCTCTGAATCGAACTGAAACGAATGTTGATTCACTCTTTCTGAGCCGGATTAAATAAGGTGCGAAGAAAGATGTTCTGAATCGAACCAAAACGCACGTCGATTCACTCTTTCTGAGCCGTATTCAAACAATGTGAGAAGAAAAAATATTTGAAAAAAGGATTGAAGAGGGTAAAGGTGCAACAAGTAGCACGAATTGCCCTCCTTCACACTTTTTAAACAAAAACTAGAAAGGAAGTGCTCTATGCCCGTATTGGCTATTGATACCTCAAATAAAACTTTATCGGTTGCCATTGTCAAAGATGAGGGAACGATTGTTGAACAAACAGTTCCAGACACTTTACAACATAGTGTCAAACTAATGCCGGCAATTCAAGAAGTACTTCAAGAAAGTCAAGTCAGTATGCAAGAACTAACAGGTGTGATTGTTGCCAAAGGACCAGGTTCGTATACTGGACTTAGAATTGGAGTAACAGTTGCAAAAACTCTTGCGAAGACATTGCGCATTCCGCTAAAAGCTGTCTCAAGTTTACAAGCAATTGCTACAAATGTTGTAGAAGTTGTTCCTGAGGGAACCTATGTTGTTCCATTTTTTGATGCTCGTAGAGAAAATATTTTTACGGGTCTTTATCAAGTGAACCAACAGTTTCCTCAATTAATAGCCCCAGAACGTCATATTTCTTGGGTGGATTGGTTAGAAGAGTTAGCGACTTATGAAGCAGCTCTTTATTTTGTAGGACAATTGACAGATGCACAAAAAGAGTTGGTGGTAGAGAGATTAGGAGATAAAGTGGTATTTTCTAAAGAAAGTGATGCTATTGCTCATGCCGGACTCTTTGGTAAATTAGCACAAGATGCACCAGAAGAAGATGCGGACGTTTTTGTGCCAACGTATTTAAAATTAGCGGAAGCAGAGGAAATTTGGAAAGCGAGCCATCAAGAAGAACAGGAGACAAACTATGTGGAGCGCATGTAAAGATTGGACACAATCTTTATGGCAACAATTAGAAAAATTAGCAGAACAAGCAATTCCTGTAGGAGACTTTGTCGTAACCGAATTGCCTCAGCAATCAAAACGAATTCCTTTATCGAATGGATTAATTGCGACGATTCGCCTTGCTACCATCGAAGACATTGATACGATTGCCTATGTAGAAGAAGAAGCGTATATGGGAAATCCACCTTGGATGAGAGACGCTTTTGCAGAAGATTTAACGTATAATACAAAAGCAATTTATATTGTTCTTGAAATAGATGACGAGATTCAAGCGTTTATCGGTGCAAGAGTGACAACGAAGGACCTTCATATTACGAATATTGCTGTTCATTCGGATATTCGATTTTTAGGATGTGCAACTTTATTAATGAAGCAATTAGAAAAGTATGCACGATTTTTAGAACAAGATTTCATTTCCCTAGAAGTCAGAGTTTCCAATACTAAAGCCATTCGTTTATATGAAAAGTTTGGATTTATTCAAACAGGGTATAAAGAAAAATATTATAAAAATGAAGTAGAGGATGCGGTACTGATGACTTATCCATTACCCCCTAAAACACCAGAATCCTTCTCATCATCAGAGTTTTCGTTTAAACGATTGACAGTAGAAGATGATGTAGCAGAACAGTTATACCAATTAGTGCAACAACATTATGAACAACCTGGACATTGGAGTGCAAAAGCGTTCCAAGAAGATATTACTTCTGAATATGGAGCTTATTATGGTGTCTATCATGTCGATACATTAATTGGATTTGTTGGGATGCAAGTCGTATTAGATGAAGCAACGATTACTAACATTGTGATTCACACAGGATTCCAAGGGAAAGGACTTGCCCAACGTTTATGGCAAATGGCTTTATATGATTTAGGGTTGCAAGAAGTCGCAACAGTATTTTTAGAAGTGCGAGAATTTAATCATCGTGCTCAGCAATTATATGAAATTTTAGGATTTGAGTGTTATCATAGAAGACGTGATTACTACAAAGATCCGCTAGAAGATGCCTTACTCTATCGATTAGAACTCAAGAAAGGAGCATGTGAACAATGACAAAAGAAGTTGTTATATTAGCTATTGAAAGTAGCTGTGATGAAACAAGTGCTGCAGTTGTTGTGAATGGTCGTACCTTATTATCAAACATTGTCGCTTCTCAAATCAAAAGTCATATGCGATTTGGAGGAGTTGTACCAGAAATTGCCAGTCGTCATCATGTGGAACAAATTACGCAAGTGATTGAAGAAGCATTAGTGCAAGCTGGCAAAACAATGGAAGAAATCGATGCAGTAGCGGTGACGATTGGTCCAGGATTAGTAGGAGCTTTATTAATCGGGATTTCAGCTGCAAAAGCAGTAGCGCTAGCAGCGAACAAACCATTAATTGCCGTCAATCATATGGCAGGACATATTTATGCAAACCAATTAATTGAACCGTTACAATTTCCATTAATGGCATTAGTCGTGAGTGGCGGGCATACAGAATTAGTTTATATGCCACAAGACGGACAGTTTGAAATTATCGGGGAAACACGAGATGATGCAGCTGGAGAAGCCTATGATAAGATTGGAAGAATTTTAAACTTACCTTATCCAGGTGGAAAGAAAATGGATGAATTAGCGCATATTGGAGAAGATGTTTATGATTTCCCAAGAGCGATGATTCATGAAGACCATTATGACTTTAGTTTTAGTGGATTAAAATCAGCGGTTATCAATCGTATTCATAATGCAAAACAAAAAGGCGAAGAAATTGTTCCAGAAAATGTTGCGGCAAGTTTCCAAGCAAGTGTTGTAGAAGTATTAGTAGAAAAAAGTAAACGTGCGTTACAAGAATATCCTGTGAAACAATTTGTGTTAGCAGGAGGCGTCGCAGCAAATCGTGGACTTAGAACAGCATTACAAGAGATGATGAAAAGTCATTATCCAAGTGTAACGTTCTCGATTCCACCAATGAACTTATGTGGCGATAATGCTGCAATGATTGGTGCAGCTGCGTATTCAAAATGGTTAGAACAAGATTTTGTGGCGATGGATGTCAATGCAATGCCTGGTCTAGAATTAGGGGATTAGGGGAAGTTCGGTTGGCAATTTTATACTAAGAAAATCCATCAAACCTAATAAAAATAGTTGCATTATAGGTCTAAGCATGCTATTATACTTGTGTTGCTTTATGCATAAAAATAAATAACTCTGGATTAGGCAATAATTCAGGGCAGGAGGAATAGAAAATGAAACAAGGAATTCACCCAGAATATCGTCCAGTTGTTTTCATGGATACAACTACTGGATTCAAATTCTTATCAGGTTCAACAAAATCATCAAACGAAACTGTACAATGGGAAGATGGTAACGAATACCCATTATTACGTGTTGAAATTACTTCAGATTCTCACCCATTCTATACAGGTCGTCAAAAATTCACACAAGCAGACGGACGTGTGGATCGTTTCAACAAAAAATACGGTCTCAAATAAGAAGACAATTAACAAACCTTTCTCGAAATCGAGAAAGGTTTTTTTGTGTTTAATCGGGGGAGTGGAAACTAGCTCATACTATGTGAAAAAACGATTTAACTAATAAATTAAATAGTGAAAAAACGTTATAAAACATTTATTTTATGTAAAAAATAAATAAACGAAAATTTTCACAAAAACGTTGACATGATGCAGTTTGAGTACTATTATGAGCTGTGATATACAGCTTTTTTCATAAAAAACAAGGGAGTGTCATTGTGAAAAAAAGAAAGTTATTAAACGGTATTTTAGTATTCATTTTAGTGTTCTCTCAAATATTATTTCCGGTAAAAAAAATCTGGGCTGAGGAAATAGATCCAACAGTCACTTATCATAAAACAATTACACCAATGAGAGATAGTAATGGAAATACAATTCCAGACCAATATGAATTGATGTTAGACATCACTTCAAATAGTGGACAAAATATTACGTATCAACCATTAGATGTTGTTTTTGTAGCGGACTTATCAGGAAGTATGGGGGATAAAATAAGTGAACAGGAAAAGGTAGTTAGAATTGATGCGTTAAAAAAAGCATTAAATGGAAGTAATAATCAACCCGGTTTGATAGATTTACTTCTTTCTAATCCAAATAATGAAAATAGAGTTTCCTTAGTGGGATTTGCTGGGAGAGCAGATAATGACCCTCATCTTTGGAATGGTGGATATACAGAACCAAAAGATCCTGGTGATAAACCAAGAGTTCACGGTTTTTTATCGGGAATTAGACAATATGATGATGCATATACTTACTCTAATTGGACCACAGATAAGATAGCTCTTAAAAATGTTGTTTCTAGAATCCAATTGGCTTCATATGAGTCTTGGGGGAATGAGCCCTTAAATACAATAGGAACAAATACTAATGTAGAAGCTGGTTTAAGAAATGCGATAGAATTACTAAAAAATGCCAGAGGGAATGCTAAAAGAATTGTTATTCTTTTATCTGATGGAGAAGCTAATATGTACTATAACAAATATGGTCATAGTGTTTTTAAATTTCCAACCAATAAAGGTGGTTGGTTCCAAAATAGATTATATGGAAATATATTTCAAAAACTTAAAATAATATCCCCTGCAGTACATGGTTTTTATTCAATAGCATTTGCGTATAAAAATGGTTTTGATACGTTAGGATGGATTTCAGCAAAGGCAAAAGAAATTAATCCTAATATTAATGCTGAAGAATTATATGCCAATACTGAGCAAGAATTGATTGAACGATTGAATGATATTACACGAAAAATAAGACCATTAGGAATCAGAAAGGTAACAATTACAGATACTTTATCAAAATTCGTGACATTACTTCCGAATAATGCTTCAAATCTTCGAGTCGTTAAAATAGTAAATGGAGTTGAAACACCTTTAACAGAGCAAGAAGCAAGAGTGACAACAGAACAAAATCAGCAAGGGCTAATGTCTGTTACTGCACAATTTGCTGACGATTATCGAATGGAAGACGGTGTCAAATATGCACTGAAATTCACCGTTAAATCTTCTCAAGAAGCATTAGATGCGATTACAGGAGATAAGAAAGTTACAGCTTCTGATGCGCTAAACGGAGATAAGACAAAACTATATTCGAATCAATCAGCAACAGTAACTTATACTTATGGAATTGAGAAAGAAAAAACGAAAACTCTTCAATATTCTGAAGTGCCAAGTTTTAGCCCGTCTACTCCTTTAAATATTCCGGTAAAAGTTGAGTGGAAAGATGCACGTGGGGGAACGAATGTTACAGCAACAAAACCAAATTCGATTACATTAGGACTAACAAAGAAAAATAAAACAGGTGGACAAGATACACCGAATTATCGACAAATTACAATTCCTCAATCGAATAAAGGAGAAATTCAAAACGTTGCTAAAGGGTATGAATATCAAATTGCTCCGCAAGAACTGTCTGAATTTGATGCAAAAGTTGAAAATGTTGGAACAATAGATGCATCTTCTTTCAAGGTGACGTATCAACAAAAACCGAGCTTAACCATTCAGAAAAAATTGACAGGAGAAGAAGTTCAGCAACAAAAATATAACGTTAAAATTGAATTACGTGATAGTAATAATAGAGAGTTGTCGGGAACATATGGTGGATTAACATTTAAAAATGGTGTTGCGAATATTGAACTTCGACCAAATACACCGATTCAGCTCTCGTATCTTCCAAGAGGAGCTCATTATACCGTTACAGAGGATGAAAAATATGCAGGTCATTATAAAATCGATTACTCTGTAAAACAAGGAGTATTAACGGAAGATAAGACAGTAACGATAACCAATCAAAAATATCCTAGCTTATCCATTACAAATAAGGTGAGCGGTGAATTAGCAAATTATCAACAAGATTTTGAAATGGAAATTCAAATTACTGGATTGAAAAACAAACAAATAAAAGCACAAAAAGGAAATAAAGAAAGTGTTGTTTTATTTTCTAATGATCGAGCTACTGTAAGTTTGAAACGAGGAGAAACGATTCGGTTTGATGATCTTCCAATTGGAGCTCATTATGAAGTTCGAGAATCTTCACGTTCTCAAAGAGGGTATACAGTCACTTATGAAAATCAGAGTGGACAATTAGATTTTGATAAGCAAGTTCGAGTTATCAATAAACGAGTGTCTGTTCCAGCAACGGGATTAGACATATTGGATTCATCTAATATGATGCTCATGATAGTTGGGTGTATCGGGGTTTTAGGTTTATTAGTGATGATTACGAATAGGAGAAGAGTCTAAATGTTAAGTAGAAGAGAAAGTTTACAACTGAAAAAAGTCAAAGAAGAAAGACCAAAGAGAGGGAAAGGTCCTCCAGGAATTAAAGATGACATCATTTATCTTCTAGGAAAAATAGTATTTGTTATAGCAACATTAGCAATTTTATATTTCTTTTTGTTTGGAATTATTCGCTACAATGATGATGGAATGAAACCAGCTTTAAAAGATGGAGATGTAGTAGTTTATTATCGATTAGATAAGAAATACTCAGTGGGAGATTTGCTAACGTATGAATATAAAGGGAAACTTCGTGTTGCACGTGTCATTGCAACAGCAGGAAGTACGATTGATATTAACGAAGATGGATTAATTGTCAATGGTTCACCCCAACAGGAGCAAGATATTTATAAAGAAACTTTGCTTTATAAAGAAGGAGTAGAATTTCCACTTAAAGTACCTGAAGGAAGTCTATTTGTGCTAGGAGATAATCGAACGTCAGCAGTAGATAGTCGTGTATTTGGAGCAATCCCAATTAAAGATACACAAGGAAAAGTGGTCACAATTGTTAGAAGAAGAGGATTTTAAAAAGAGGAGAATTAGGAAATGAAAAAAACAATGATGAAAAAAATTGTAACAGGTGTAGTAGCAGCGGGAACAATCTTATCTTTATTACAAGTACCAAATGTATTAGCTGAAAATGAAGTAGCAAGTTCTCAAAATGAAAAAAATGTTGTTGTCAAAGTGAATAAAGAACTAGATATTGCAGAAGGAATTACTACTCCAACAGCCACATTTACATTTAAATTTGCTCCAAAATCAGGGCAAAATAGTGCAAATGTCCCATATGAAACAGTGACACCAACAAATGGAACAATTCCAAATCGAACAGTTACTTACAATGGAAGTGATACACTTCCGCAAGGGAAAACAGCCATTACAAAAGCAACAGATGATATTTTTGCAGGAGTAACTTATGAAAATGCTGGGGAATATGTGTATACAGTATCAGAAGAACAAACAGGTTGGACAGCTTTAGCTAATAATATTGATACATTAACATTTGATACAAAAACATATGAAATGCACGTATTCGTTAAGAACAAATCTCAAGGAACAGGAACATATATTTCTAATGTTTATTTCGTAGATACAACTGCTGGAAGTACAACAGCTGCAACTGCTAAAAAAGCAGGAAATGCTGAACCAGGAACAGAAGGTGGTTCAAAAGTCTATAAATATGATTTGTTCAAAAATAAATATACAAAAAAAGCAGGTAAAACTGGTGACTCACCATCAACTATTAATCCAAATGCAGATGCATTAACCATTACAAAAAAAGTTGCTGGGGGATTAGCAAGTAAAACTAAAAACTTTACTTTCAAATTAACATTCAAAGCAGCTTCGACAGATGAAACTGGAACTTATACTGGTACAAAAGGATCAGAAAAAATTCAATTTACAAAAGATGTTGAAAAAGAATTCACTCTACATGATGGCGAAAGTTTAGTATTCCCTGATTTACCAGCAGGTACAAAATATACCTTAAAAGAAGAAGGAGCTTCAGGTTATACACCATCTTCAGCTTATAAAGAAAACGGAACTCTAAAGAATGGTTCAACTGGAACTCAATCACAAGCTTACACTGTTGCAGATGTATTAATTGGGGAAAAAGAAAACAATAATATTGTAACGAATACATTACCAGAAGTTACACCAACAGGTTTATTAATTGATAATCTTCCATTTATTATCATGATTGGATTAGGATTGTTTGGATTTATTTTAGTAGCAAAAAGACGTAGAGAAGCGGAATAATTAAGAGATGAAGACGAATCAGGAAAAACCAAAGAAAACTATTTCAAGACATATTGTTCTGTTTCTAGATAATTTATTGAACCATATTCTCTTGCTTGTAACAGCGTTAGTTTTTCTATTTGGATTTTACGCATTATGGGATTCGAATCAAGTCTATTCATTAGCATCCTCAAGTGAGTATGAAGCGTATCGCCCTGTATCTTCGTCTCAAAAAGATGAATTAGCTAGCTTTTCGGGATTTGAAAAACTTCAAAAGTTAAATCCAGAAGTTATTGGTTGGATTAATGTTTATGGAACGAATATTGATTATCCTTTAGTACAAGCAAAAGATAATGAAAAATATTTAACACGAGATTCAAAAGGAGAATTTGCTTCTACAGGAGCTATCTTTTTAGATGCTCGAAATAACCCGAAGTTTGAAGACTTTAATACGATTATTTATGGACATCATGTAGAAAATGGAGTCATGTTTGGAGATGTAGCGAAGTTTTCAGATAAGGAATATTTTGAACAACATCACTATGGAAGCATCTTTTACAATGGACAGGAAAAAGGACTTGAAATATTTGAAATGTTGGAAGTGGATGCTTATGATTTCAATATTTATGATCCAGGGATTGTAGGAGAAGAACGTCAACAAGAGTATATTCAACATTTGCTTTCTGTAGCGCTCAATAAACGAAATATATCTATAGGAAAGAATGATCATATTATATTATTGAGCACATGCTTTCTAGATGTCACAAATGGTCGCCATATTGTCGTTGCGAAAATTACGGATGATGTTCCTGAAAATACATTCCATACGAAAAAATCAAAACCATTCCCATATAGTGTGTTTGATGATTCATCCTTAGGAAAATATTTATCATCCATTCCATTATGGATTTGGTATATCATTATATTAGTATTAATCATTGTAGTATTATTCTTACTCGTAATATTAGTGTTAATGCTACAACAACGTAAAGAAAGAAATCGTTAAAAAATAAGGATGGATAGTGAGTGATGACTATCTATCCTTTTTGATTAGAGGTGGATTTGTGAAGAAGATTATAAAGATGATTACTATCAGTTTTATTCTATTTTTTATACATACTTCACTTGTGTTGGCGGATGAATTAGAGAACTACAATCCAATTGACCATCATGAAGAAAAAGGATTTTATCAGTTACAACAAAATCATCCGGATGTAAAAGGGTGGATTAGTATTGATGGGACACATATTGATTATCCGTTACTGCAAAGTGAAGATAATGTAAAGTATTTGGACCATAATGCATTTGGAGATTATGTAGTGACAGGTTCAATCTTTTTAGACTATCGTTTTAATGCTAATTTTACAAATTTTAATACTATCATTTATGGACATCATGTTCCAACAGGAGATATGTTTGGAGATATCAAAAAATTTACAGATATAGATTTCTTTGAGACACATCGTTATGGAACGATTTATTACAATGGTGAAGAAAAGGAATTGGAAATTTTCGGAATCTTAGAAGTGGATGCTTATGATATGAATATTTATCGCCCTTTATCCGATAACATAGAAGAAAACCAAGCGTATTATCAATATTTATTGTCAAAAGCAACATATAAAAGGGATGTATCGGTTACTTCAGAAGATAAGATTTGTTTATTAAGTACGTGTTTTGTAGATGTAACCAATGGAAGACATATCTTATTAGCAAAAATTAATCCTGTTTTTAAGAAAGAGCAGATAAATTCATCGTCAAATCCAACGAATCTTCCTCAACAAAGTGGTGTTTCTAAATGGATTTTTTATGTCGTGTTATTGTTACTAGTAATGATTATTTTTTTGTTAGTCATTATTATTATTTTGCTACGACGTAGCCATGTTAAAGAATAATAACTATTTTTATATATAAAAATATATAATGTTTAAGTAGTTTAAAGAATAATATTGAAAATTTTACTAGTGTATAAGGGGGAAATTTCTGGAAATGTTGATATAACAATAAAGGTAGCGTTTTCAAAAAAAAAAAAATAGACTGTTTTTTTGTTGCAATTTTATTGAGTTTCCTTTACATTTAGAGTGTTATAAAATTAGTATACAAAAAGAATATTTCCGAATGAAAAGCGAAATATTCTAGAACTAGGAGGGGTCATATTGAAAAAGAATCAAAATTTACGTGCAATTCAAGCACAGAGATTTTTGAGATATAGTATCCGTAAATTTACGGTTGGAGTTGCCAGTGTAGCAATTGCTTCTGGATTAGCTGTACTTGGTGGTACAAATGTACAAGCAGCTGAAGAAGTAAATACACATGCAACGGAAACGAAAGCTCCAGATGCTGGAGAGAATATTAAAATCGATGTTGCTGAAAAAGTCAACACTTCAAAATTATCCGAAGCGATTGCTCGTTTAGAAGCAGCTTTAGAGAAAGCTGCATCAACTGAAAAAACAGCTTCAGCAATTGAGTCTGCAAAAGCAGAATTAGCAAATGTAAAAGCTGTAGCTGCAAATGAAGCTGCAACAAAAGAAGAAGTAGCAAAAGCTACATCAGAAGTAAATGGTAAAGCATTCGTTGTTGAAAGTATGCCAAAAGCAACTGCAGACAAGAAAGAAGAAAAAGAGAACAAAAACCAAGATCCAAGAAATGGAAAAGCCATTCCAGGAAAAGGTGAGAGTGGGTTCAGAGATACAGGGACGGTTGCAGATGGTACTGAAAATCCTGTTGTTGTAAATACAAACGATATTACACAAAAAGCTTCTGAATTAGAGGCAGAAATCGCAAAAGTTGAATCTTTAATCTCAGCTGAAAATGCTAAAGGAGAAGGGAAAACAGATAAAGAGTTCGTAGGAATATTAACACAGGTAAAAGAGTCTGCACAAGCTGTTAAAAATAAGGGAAACAACATTCCAACAACAGAAAAAGAAAAGCATACACTTTTACAAGAGTTAAAAGAAAAAGTAGATTTATTAAAACTATACCAAGCTAAAAAATTAGACTGGGGAGCACCTGCGAATAATCACTTAGCAAATTATGGGAATAATCCATCTAATGCAGTAATTAGTAATTTAAATGATACTTTTGGAACACCTGATTTCTCAAATGCTACATCACATACAAAACGTGTAGAAAATCAAGCTTCGGGTATAAATGGTGCTATTAATTTGGGTTCAGCAACTTATCATTGGAAACAAAAAGAAATAACTGCTGATGAAGCAAAAGCAGGAGCTTTAGGCGGCTGGAAGATTGTAGATAAAGAAGGCGCAAACACCGTAAATATTGTTAAACCAGAAGCACCTACTGAAATAGAATATAAAGCAGGACAATCAGCAACCACATATGCACCAAAACCAGCAAAAGTTTATGATAATAACGGTCATGTTACAGCTACTGGTGGTCAAAACAGACCAAATGCTAGTGGTGGAGTACTAAGATATATGATTAGTACTGATCGTTTGGGAAATGAAAGTATAGGAAAAGTTAATAAAGATTATTATGTAGAATTAAAAAAACAAGGAACAACTATCTATAAAGATTTCGACGTAAACCCTAACTCTCATTTGTATGCTAATCTTGTCTTTTCTAGTGCTTATGGTAAATTAGGTTTGACTTCATCAGGTGAAAAAATAAAAATGAGAATAGTGGATGCATATACAGGTCAACCATTATCAGAATTAACTAGAAAAGATGGAAAAGCTTCAGATACAGAATTTATTGGACAACCTGGCTCAGATTCGGATGGTTTTGCTGCATTATGGCGTGTAGTAAAAGTGCCTGAAGGGACGACTAAAGTACGTGTATTTGTAGAAGCAGGAGATCAGCCAACAACTTCTGATTACTTGAATGGTCATAAGGTTGAAGATGGATATATAGTTGCAGGACTAGGATTAACTCCAGGACCAGCACTGACTTTAACAACGAC
The DNA here is from genome assembly GCF_963515615.1 of uncultured Granulicatella sp. Lineage (GTDB taxonomy): Bacteria > Bacillota > Bacilli > Lactobacillales > Aerococcaceae > Granulicatella. Next base: position 44,780 of record NZ_CAUPZT010000009.1, read on the forward strand.
AGTTGCTTCAGGTAAAGATAAAGAAGCATATGGTTATACAGAGGATTCTATTTATAAAAATGCTCAAAAAGGAACGTTTAATGTAACGCTAAGTAATAATGGTGGAGTAGGAGTAATATATCAGACTAAGTATGAAGTTACTTTGAAAGTTCCTAAGGGTATTAAGTTAGGTACATTACAAGGAACAGACTTAAATGAAGTAAATGGCAAAAGTTTATTTGCTCCAAGTTATACTTATGACTTTAAATATAACAAAGATACACGAGAACTTACTTTTAAAATTGATTTACCAAAACGAGATATTAATCCAACAAGTGGTAAATCCAACACTGTTACAATACCATTTGAAGTAACGCCTGATTTTGTCGGAGAAGCAACTTTTGAAGTAGTAGGGAAAAATGGATTTGGAGGAAAAGATAAATTAGGAAATATGATCTTACCGTATGGAATAGTTGGTTCGAATAGATATGATACTCCAGTGAATGTAAATGCTAATAGTTTAGAAACTTCCGATAATCCAGACTATAAATATAATCGTAGTATTTATATTGATTCTATGACAGGAAATAGCACTATAACTGTACCAGTTGGAACGACTTTTGAAAAAGCAAAAGAGGCAGCAAAAGTAAGTGCTGAAGAATTAATAAATTCAGAAGCTTATAGAGAAAAATTAGCAACATTAAAATCTACTGCTGCTCTAAATTTAAGTGAAACAAGTTTAATTGCAATGGTACAAGGTTATTCTACAGCTGCTGTAAAAGAAAATAGTGGAACTCTAAAAGTACCGGTTACTCACACTGTTGGAGGTAAGAAATTTAATAATCAAATAGACATTAATGTGAATGTAGTGGCATCTACTACGCAACAGAAAGTTGTTTTTGAAGGAGATACAATCCAAAATGATGATATTAAGGGGAAAATAACTCCTGCTACAGTTCCTGGATATACAGCTGTAGTTAATGATGTTCAAAATATGCCGACAACAACTGGTAAAGCTGGACAAATCATTAATGTTGAAACAACAGTATCTTATACGAAGGGAAATGTTGTACTTCCTGAAACAGTAACAGTTCCTGTGTTGGTTTTACCAAAAGCGACAGGTAATGTAGAAGTACAAAAAGGAGCTTCAGTAGATAAAGTTAAAGAAGTAGCGAAAGCAAAAGCGACAGAAGTAGCAACATCAGCTGACTTCAAAGCTAAATTACCAGAAGGCTCTAAAGATGTAGTGGTTGGTGAGATTACAGAAGAAGTTTTAGCAAGAATCACTGCAGAAAAAGGAACGAACAAAGGAACTGTTAAAGTTCCGGTAACTTACACAGTAGATGGAACAACTTATACAAAAGAGGCAGAAATTACGGTTAATGTACTAGGTTCAGAACCAAAAACAGTATACACTGTAGAAGGAACAAAACCAGACGCTGAGAAAGTTAAGAA
>NZ_CAUPZT010000010.1:0-45955 GCF_963515615.1 uncultured Granulicatella sp.
CGTTCAATTCTTTGTTTTTGTTTAATTTCATGAGTTAGTTTTTTCTTGTATCCAGGCTTGACATTTTTTTTAGCTTTTTTAATCATTCCTTTTAAGCGAGGATCTAAGTCAGAGCTTTGGGTATTTTTTCTTTTTTCACGACGAGAACGGTCATAACTTTCCACTAATTCGCCATTTTTTAATTCCAATGTTTCAAAAGAAATTCCTTTAGCTTCAAGCGTTTGGATGGCTTGTTCTTGGCTAGGAGTATAGAAAGTAATCGCTTGTCCAGCTAAGCCATTTCGACCAGTACGACCAACACGGTGAATGAAAAATTCTAATTCACTAGGAATTTCTAAGTTAATGACATGAGAAACACCTTCAATATCAATACCACGAGCTGCTAAATCTGTTGCCACTACATATTGATATTCCATTTGTTGAATTTGCTTCATCACACGACGACGTTCACGAGCAGGAATGTCTCCATGAATCGTTGCTACTTTTAAATTTTTCTCACGTAAAAATGCTGTAACTTCATCCGCTTTTTGTTTTGTATTGACGAAAATTAACATTAAGTATGGATGTCCTAGTGTAATCAATTCAAATAATACTTCTAATGGATTTTGTGTTTTCGTCACTAATAATTGATTCGAAATCGTTGGTGAAACTAATTGTTTATTTTCTACATGAATAATTTTTGGATTTCCAAGATATTTTTTAAGGAATGGTTTAATTTTATCTGGAATGGTCGCAGAAAATACGGACATTTGTAAATTTTTCGGCATTCTAGAAGCAATTTCATCGACGGTTTCTAAAAATCCTAAGTCAAAAGTCATATCAGCTTCGTCGACAACCATCATTGTTGCCGTTTGAACAAGTAGAGCATTTTCTCGCATTAAATCAAAAATTCTTCCCGGAGTTCCAATAACGATATGAGGGGCAGTTTGTTGTAATTTTTGAACTTGACGAAGTTTGTCAGTACCACCGACACATTTTTCTAACAGAATAGGAGTAGGAGCTTCTTCAATTAATTGAGCAGTTACTCGAACTAGTTGTTCTGCTAATTCACGACTTGGAACAGTAATGACTAATTGTAATTCTTGTTTATCTGGATCAATTTTATGAATCAGTGGTAGTAAGAAGCTATGACTTTTTCCACTTCCTGTTTGGGATTGCCCAATCACAGATTCTCCTTTTAATAGTAGTGGAATAATTTTTTCTTGAATTTTAGTTGGAGTAGAAAATGATAATTTTTCTAATGCCGTTTGTAAAAATGGTTGTAATTGATAATCTGTAAATTTCATGGATTCATCTCTTTTCTATAATCTATTTTGAAGCGTTGTTATTATACCATAGTTTTCAATGATTTTAAAAAGAGAACGAATAATAAGAAGGAAAATCTAAAAAAAAGTAAGCAAAAAAATTGCGTTTTCATATCAAAGGGTGGTATTCTTAAAACATCAAACAGTAATTAAAACTGTACTATTTTAGGAGGAATCAATTATGACTTTTGAATTACCAAAATTAGCGTATGAGTTTTCTGCATTAGAACCTCATGTGGATGCTTTGACAATGGAAATTCACCATGACAGACATCACAACACTTATGTAACAAACTTAAACGCAGCAGTAGAAAAACACCCTGCTTTATTCGAAAAAAGCGTGGAAGAATTAGTAGCAGATTTAGCATCTGTACCAGAAGATATTCGTGGTGCTGTTCGTAACAATGGTGGTGGACATGCTAACCATAGCTTATTCTGGGCAGTGATTTCACCAAATGGTGGAGGTCAACCTACTGGCGAATTAGCAGCAGCAATCGATAACAAATTCGGTGGATTTGATGCATTTAAACAAGCATTTGCTCAAGCTGCAGCAACTCGTTTCGGTTCTGGTTGGGCTTGGTTAGTCGTTTCAAATGGTGAATTAGAAGTTGTTTCTACTCCAAACCAAGATAACCCATTAACAGATGGTAAAACTCCAATTTTAGGATTAGATGTTTGGGAACATGCTTATTACTTAAACTACCAAAACCGTCGTCCTGATTACATTGCAGCATTTTGGAATGTAGTTGATTGGAATGAAGTAGCTCGTCGTTATGAAGCTGCAAAATAATTTTTAAGAAATTTTGATTTGTTAACTCTTTGAGATTCCAGTGGGGACTTGAAGAGTTTTTTTAGTATTTTCAATTTTTTAGACTTCCCTGGGGATAGTAGCTAGGGATGCCAGCAAACCTGTGGTTTCATGGATAAAATTCGAGCCTAAGGTCTCGAATTTTCCCGTAATAAAAGCCAAATCGGCTTTTATTATTTTAGCTACTATGGGAAGTCTTTGGTTTCTGTCATAGGAGTTGCGAGGTTTCATGATTTAATTGCAATTCTGATGGTCAAAATGAGGGTTAAAATATTGATTTGGAATAGTAGTGGGGATACTAATATTTAATCATCTTATTCTTTTAAAAATGGTTTTTTCTTGTACATCGTGACAGATATTGGACTATCGTATATAATAGGGATACGTGTAAAATAAATTAGAATGAATTAAAAGACAAATAGAGATATTAAGGAGGAACTTATGCGAGTAGGGATTTTTACAGACACCTATTTCCCTCAAGTCAGTGGTGTTGCTACTTCTGTTCGAGTATTGAAAGAAGAATTAGAACGTCTTGGACATACGGTTATTATTTTTACAACAACCGATCCAAATGCTACAATGCCTGAGTGGAATATCGTTCGCTTGGGAAGTATTCCATTGTTTTCATTTAAAGAAAGAAGAATTGCTGTTCAAGGTTTTATTGAAGCTTATAAAGTTTCTCAAGAATATGAATTAGATATTATTCATACGCAAACAGAATTTAGTTTAGGACTACTTGGAAAAATTTTAGGAGCCATGTTAGGGATTCCGACCATTCATACTTACCATACGATGTATGAAAAATATTTACACTATATTGCGAATGGGAAAATTTTAAGACCAAGTCATGTGGCATATATTTCTAAAAACTTCTGTAATCAAACTCGTGGAGTGATTGCACCAAGTCAAATGACAAAAGATAAATTATTATCTTATGGAGTGACTCAAGAAGTTCGTGTTATTCCAACAGGTATTGAAATTCCAGAATTGAATCCACAAGTTGCTGAAGAGTTACGTGAAAAGTTAGGGTATACAAAAGAAGAAAAAGTATTATTATCGTTAAGTCGCTTATCGAAAGAAAAAAATATTGCTGCGATTTTAGATGCAATGCCTGAAATTTTAGAAAAAGATTCAACTGTGAAATGTTGTATTGTTGGCGGAGGGCCAGAAAAAGAAGAACTTGAAAAACAAGTGGAACGTTTAGGGATTACACCTTATGTACAGTTCGCAGGTGAAGTGGAGCATCATCAAGTGTCTCAATATTATCAAATGGCAGATTTATACGTGAATGCTTCGGAGTCTGAAAGTCAAGGATTAACTTATTTAGAAGCTTTAGTGAATAAAATTCCAGTGATTGCGAAGAAAAATGATTATTTACAACAATTTATTACTAAACCAGAATTAGGAATGTTATATGAAAAAGATGAAGATATTGCTTCTAGTGTGTTAGCCTATTTAGAATGTAGCAATCAATCTTCTTATCAAGTTCAAGAATTGCAAAATCAATTATTAGAAGAGATTTCTTCTGTTACTTTCGCTAAAAAAGTTGAAGAATTTTATCAAGATGCGATTGATCATTATCAACATGATAAAGAGAATACGAAAACGTGGTTAGAAAAGATGAATTTCTTCAAAATCTATGATGATGACAAGGAGGATGAAGAATGAAGAAAATAGGTTTTATTGGAACGGGTGTAATGGGTTCTTCTATGGTGAAGCACTTATTAAACGCAGGTTATCCAGTTACAGTTTATAATCGTACAAAAGAAAAGGCACAAGCAGTTATCGATACCGGCGCTTTATGGGCGGATAGTCCAAAAGAAGTAGCAACTCAGTCTGATGTTGTGTTAACGATTGTAGGATATCCAACAGATGTTGAAGAAGTTTATTTTGGGGAACAAGGGATTTTTCAGGGATTACAAGATGGGATGGTACTGATTGATTTAACAACAAGTACCCCTTCTTTAGCGAAGAAGATTGCAGAGGAAGCTGAAAAGCTTTCATGTGATGCGTTAGATGCTCCCGTTTCTGGTGGTGATTTAGGAGCAAAAAATGGAACCTTATCTACAATGGTTGGAGGTAAGGAAGCTGTATTTGAAGCTGTGCGTCCAATTTTAGAGACTTTTTCAAAAACAGTTACGTTACAAGGGATAAATGGAGCTGGTCAACATACTAAAATGGCGAATCAAATTATGATTGCTGGTACAATGACAGGCTTAGTTGAAATGTTAGTGTATGCAAAAGCTGCAGAATTAGATTTAGAAAAAGTTCTTCAAACAGTCGGAGCCGGAAGTGCTGCTAACTGGTCATTGTCGAATTACGGACCAAGAATTTTGAAAAAAGATTATAGTCCAGGATTTTTTGCAAAACATTTCTTAAAAGACTTACGAATTGCAATTGACGAATCAGAAAGAATGGGATTATTTTTACCGGCAACTTTACAAGCAAGAAAACTATATGAAACAGTTTGTGATGATGGTTATGGTGATTTAGGAACACAAGCACTTATTCATTTATATTGGACACTTCCTGAATAAATTTATAAAAAAGTATGATTTTTAAAGGGATTTTCATATAATCTAAAAAAGTTTTATGGTAGAATAGAAATTAAGAAAGCTGAAAGGGGTAAAGCAACATGAAACCTTCACAACTAGTTGCAATTGTGCAACGTCTACAAACAATGGCGGATCAAAGCACGGATATTGAAATTCGTCGTTTTGAAAAAGATGGTGTTGAAAAATGTGTTGTGACATTTAATCAAGAAGCAGATAGCTTTGAGTTAGAAGATTGTGAGACAAAACAAACATTCCAATTTGATGATATCGATTTAGTCGCAATTGAAATTTTTGAACTATTACAAGATTAATGACTTTGTGATAAACCACGGCGCCTATCCAATGTGTGCTGTGGTTTTTCAATATTTATACATAAGAAAAAGTGGGGATTACAATGAAAGTAGAAAAGATTGGATTATTAGGATTTGGAACAGTTGGTAGTGGAGTCTATCATATTTTAACAAAAAATCAAGCATCGATTGAAAAGAAAAAAGGAGTTTCATTACAAATTGAAAAAGCTCTTGTAAAAGAACCAGAAGTATTTGCCGATAAAATTTCAGGCATTACATTTACTTCGGATGTAGACTATATTTTAAATGATGAAGAAATCTCTATTATTGTAGAAGTGTTAGGTGGAGTGGATTTTGCTTATACCTGTGTGAAAAAAGCTTTAGAATCAGGTAAACATGTCGTAACAGCAAATAAAGATTTATTAGCAAAACATGGCGTTGAATTATCTCAAATTGCTAGAGAAAATAATGTGTATTTATATTATGAAGCAAGTGTTGGGGGCGGAATTCCTGTATTACGTCCATTAGTAGAACATGTTTCAAGCAATGAAGTAGAAGCGATTTACGGAATTGTAAATGGAACAACAAACTTTATTTTAACTTCTATGAGTCAACAAGGATTGTCTTATGAAGAAGTGTTAAAAACAGCTCAGGAAAAAGGATTTGCTGAAGCAGATCCGACAAGTGATGTAGAAGGTTACGATGCTACTTATAAATTAATTATTTTAACAAGATTAGCATTTGGGACAAATGTTTCATTCGATGCGATTCCTAAAAAAGGTATTACACAAGTGACTAAAACAGATTTACAATTAGCTAAACTTTCAGGCTATACGATTAAATTATTGGCAAGTGTTGTTGCAAATGGTGAGGAAGTTTACTTAGAAGTACGTCCTTATTTTGTAAACTTAAACCACTTATTAGCTCAAGTTTCTTATGAAAATAATGCTATTTCTGTAACAGGTGATGCGCTAGGAGAAATTTTACTATATGGAAAAGGAGCAGGTTCACACCCAACTGCAACAAGTGTGGTAGCTGATGTCATGATGATTGCAACACAACAAAATCGTAATGCTCAAGTAGTTCCATTTGAACCATTGACAGAAGCGACTAAAGTTCATACAACGATAGCTCCATTAAAAGATTATGCTGTTGTCATTGAAACAAGTAAACCTGAAGCGTTTGATGGAGTAGTGTTACCAAATCAAGCAGTATTAACAAGATTTACTCAAATTTCAGTAGCTGAGTTAGAAGAAAAAGTGTCAGCATATCAACAAGTAGATAGTGTAGAAGCGGTTAGAATCTATCCTGTGTTGGAGGCGTAATCAATGAAAATTATTGTACCCGCAACAACTGCTAATATTGGATTAGGATTCGATTCTATTGGGATTGCAGTTGATTTATATTTAACAGTAACGGTTGTAGAATATAGTAATAAATGGAAAATTGAACATCCATTTGGAGAAGCCGTACCAACTAATCAAGAAAATTTAATTATTGAGACAGCTTTAGCAGTTTGTCCAGCCTTACAACCTCACCATTTAGTGTGTGAAAGTGATATTCCAATGACAAGAGGATTAGGAAGTAGTTCTAGTGCGATTGTTGCAGGAATCGAATTAGCAAATCAATTAGGGAATTTAGACTTAACACCTCAACAAAAAGTTGAATGGGCAACAAAAATAGAAGGGCATCCAGATAATGTAGCTCCTGCAATTTTAGGTGGATTAGTCGTTGCGACTTATGATGCAAAAAGTCAAGAAGTTGACTATTTACAAAAAGAAATCCAATCTGAGATTCAAGGGATTGCGTTAATTCCAGATTTTGAATTATCAACAAAAGCAAGTAGACAAGTGCTTCCTAGTGAATTTGTTTACGCTCAAGCGGTACAAGCAAGTAGTCGTTCGAATGTATTAGTTGCAGCACTATGGCAAGAAGATTGGGAAAATGTTTCTAGAATTGTAGAAAAAGATTTATTCCATGAACCTTATCGTGAAACATTAATTCCATTTTTAACACCGGTACGTAAGCTTGCAAAAGAAAAAGAAGCGATTGGTACGTACTTAAGCGGAGCGGGTCCAACCGTGATGGTGTTATCTTCAAAAGAAAATGCACCAAGTATTGCCCATTATTTACAAGAACAATTACCAAGTGAATTAGGAAACTATACCATTCAAGTATTAACCGTCGATCAAGTAGGCGTTCGAGTTGAAAAAAGATAATAGATAGAGGAGAAATATGTCCATTAAACTAACACCAACGTGGTTTATCAAAGATTATTTATCCATTTCCATTGAGTTTTTAAAAAAACAATCGATAAAAACAATTTTTGCAGATATTGATAATACATTAGTGGATTGGGATGAATTAGATACAAATGATACATTACAAACATGGGTTCAACAATTAAAAGAAAATCAGATTGAAATCATATTAGTATCTAATAATCGTAAAAATCGTATTGAAAGAGTGGCTAAACAATTAGGCGTACCGTATGTTTTTCCAGGACTAAAACCACTGCATAAAGGATTTAAAGAAGCATTGAGTCAAACGACTGCAACAAAAGATGAAATTGTGATGATTGGAGATCAGTTATTGACAGATATTTTAGGGGCAGGAACTTTTGGCATTAAAACGATCCTTGTTAAACCTTTAAAATTATCAGATGCTAAGAAAACAAGAATCAATCGATTTTTTGAAAATTTAATCCTAACGATATTATATGGAAAAAATTACTCAGAGAAATGGGAGGAGAAAATCCATGACTGAAAACCACTATTTTTGTATGGGATGTGGAGCAACGATTCAAACAGAAAATCATGAAGAAATCGGCTATACTCCTACAAGTGTATTGACAAAAATGTTAGAAAAAGAAGAACCCGTTTATTGTCAACGTTGTTTTAGACTTAGAAATTATAATGAATTACAACCTGCTTCTTTAAGTGATGATGATTTCTTAAAAATGTTATCTTCGATTGCAGAAGAAGATGCACTAGTTGTTTATGTTGTCGATTTATTCGACTTATATGGCAGTATGATATCAGGATTGAAACGTTTTATTGGAGATAATCCAGTATTATTCGTTGCCAATAAAGTGGATTTATATCCAAAATCAGTGAATCGTAATCGTTTGAAAAATTGGATTGAGCGTTTTGCGAAAGAATATGGGATTCGTCCAGTCAATACGATTTTAGTAAGTGCGAATAAACGCATTCAGATTGACGAATTATTGGATAAAATAAATGAATACCGTCAAGGGAAAGATGCTTATGTAGTAGGGGTAACCAATGTAGGTAAATCTACTTTAATTAATAAATTAATTCAAAGTATTGGTGGAACAAAAGATGTGATTACAACTTCTCAATTCCCAGGAACTACATTAGGACAAATTGAAATTCCGTTTGATGAAAAATCAAGCTTAATTGATACTCCTGGAATTATTCACCGTCATCAAATCGCACACTATTTAGCAGAAAAAGAAGTGAAAAAAGTATTACCTCAAAAGGAATTACAACCAAAAACTTTCCAATTAAATGCAGAACAAACGATTTTTATTGGTGGACTTGTACGAGTGGATTATACAAAAGGGGAAAGAAATTCCTTAACATTTTATACTCCACAAACCATTGAATTGCATCGTACAAAGTTAGAAAAAGCAGACGAGTTTTATGCAAGACATAATGGAACGATTTTAACACCTCCTACCGGAGATAATGTAAAACAATATCCAACACTACAGAAGACAGTCTTTTCAGTAAAAGAAAAATCAGATATCGTAATCGCAGGTCTAGGTTGGGTAACGATTCAAAAACCAGGGACGATTGAAGTTTGGAGTCCAAAAGAAGTAGATGTCATTAAACGTCCATCGATTATATAAGAAGGAGGGATTGGATTGGAATTAAAAGGGAAAGAAAGACAATTTTTCAAAAAAGAAGCACATAATATTAAACCGATTTTTCAAATTGGAAAAGGCGGTTTAAGCGAAGAAATGATTCAACAAATCCAATTTGCGATTGAAAAACGTGAATTAATTAAAGTCAGTTTATTACAAAATACAATGGAAGAACCTCAGGAAGCTGCTGAAGTATTAGCAGAACAAACAGGTAGCACGATTATTCAAGTGATTGGACATACGATTGTATTGTATAAACAAGCTAGAAATCCAAAAAATCGTGATATTTCGATTCGATTTGCAGAATTTGTAAAAAGAGGGCGATAATATGATGCAATCCATCAAGCTTTGTCCAAAAGTAAAACAAAATGATTTTAGTGGAAAACAAAAGCGTGTTGGAATTTTAGGAGGAAGTTTTAATCCTCCTCATGTAGCACATTTAATTATGGCAGAGCAAGCTAGAGTTCAGTTGAATTTGGACAAAATCTATTTTATGCCGAGCCATATTCCACCTCATGTAGATGAAAAGAAGACGATTGATGCTAATTATCGAGTAGAAATGACCCAGCTAGCTATTCGAGATAATTATCATTTTGAACTTGAAACAATTGAATTAGAACGTACGGATAAAAGTTATAGCTTTGATACGATTCGACTCTTAAAAGAAAAAAATCCGGATGTGGACTATTACTTTATTATCGGTGGCGATATGGTGGATTATTTACCAACTTGGCATCGAATTGATGAATTAGTACATGTAGTTCAATTTGTAGGAGTTTGTCGTCCAGGTTATCCAAAAGAAACTCCATATCCAGTATTATGGATTGAAGCGCCTCAAATGGAAATTAGTTCAACACAAATTCGTAAAAATGTGTTATGGGGGCAAAGTATTCGTTACCTTGTTCCTGAAAGTGTAGAAGAATATATTTTTGAGAAAGGACTGTATCAAGAATGACAGTAGTAGATTTTTCTCCTTATTCTTCTTTGAGTCGTGAAAAAATTTTACACCAAGTGCACTCTCAAATGAGTCAAAGAAGATTTGATCATTGTTTAAGAGTGGAAAAGAAAATCATGGAATTAGCGACATTATATGGAGTAGATGTTACAAAAGCTTCTTTAGCAGCGTTAATTCATGATTATGCAAAAGAAAGACCCTTAGAAGAATTACAAGAATTAGTGGTCAAAAAACAGTTGTCAGAACAACTTAAAAATCAATCTTCTGAAATTTTACACGGACCAGTAGGTGCAGAAATTTTAAAAGATGAATTAGATATTCAAGATGAAGAAATTTTAGATGCTATTCGTGAACATACGATTGGTGGAACTAAAATGACTCTATTATCCAAATGTTTATTTGTAGCAGATGCCATTGAAGATGGAAGAAATTATCCAGGAGTAGAAGAAGCAAGACAAATTGCTCATCATAATATTGATGAAGCGGTTCGATATTTAGTCAGACATACTTTGCAGTATTTAATTGAAAAAGAAGTGTATATTTATCCTGGAACATTAGAAGTTTATAATTATTTAGTAATAGAAAGAGGAAACGTATGACAGAAAATCGTAGTAAACAATTATTAGATGTAGTATTAAAAGCAGCAGATGATAAATTAGCACAAGAAATCGTTGCACTAGAAGTGGGACACTTAACACCTGTGGCAGATTACTTTGTTATTACTCATGGGAAAAATGAAAAACAAGTACAAGCCATTGTAGATGCCATTGAAGAAGAAGTACATAAAGAAGGCTTTGAAGTGAAAAGTATCGAAGGAAAAGACAACGCACGTTGGATTTTAATGGACTTAAATGATGTCATTGTACATGTATTTTACTATGAAGACCGTGAATATTATAATTTAGAAAAATTATGGAATGACGCACCAATTGTTAATATTGCGAGTGAAAAAGAATGACCTATCAAACCTTTGCACATGTATATGATGAAGTAATGGATCATGAACAATACCAATTATGGGTGAAGTTTACAAAAGATTCTTTTAACACGTATACGAGTAGAAATATTCAAAAAGTCATGGAATTGGCTTGTGGAACGGGTGAAGTTTCGACTTTACTAACAGGAGCAGGCTATCAAGTGACTGGAGTTGATTTATCTAGCGAAATGTTAGATATTGCAAAAGAAAAATATCAACAAGATTATCCTTCGATTGATTGGGTGCAAAAAGATATGCGTGATTTAAAAGGATTAAAGACTTTTGACGCTATTACATTATATTCTGATTCACTTTGTTATTTAACAGAGTTTGAAGATACTGTAAAAGTATTTAAAACTGTTTACGAGCATTTAGAAGAGGATGGATTATTTTTATTTGATGTGCATTCTCTGTATCAAATGCAAGAAGTATTTCCAGGATATCAATATCATTATACAAGTGAAAATTTAGCGTTTTTATGGCAAAGTTATGAATTAGAGGAACCTGGAAGTGTAGAACACGTCATTGACATGTTTGTTCGTGATGAGTCTCAAACTAGTAAAGCATTATTTGAGCATTTTCAAGAAGTGCATGTTGAACAAACTTTCCCTATGGAATGGTATCAAGAAGCACTTGAAATGGTAGGATTTAAAAAAGTATGGATAAAAGCCAATTTTGGTGAATCAGAAGTGGAAGATACTTCTTCACGTTGGTTTTTTATTGCATTGAAATGAGGAATTACATGAAAGCTTGTGGAATTATTGCAGAATATAATCCATTTCATAAAGGTCATCATTATCAAATCGAACAAATTAGAAAGCAAACAGATGCAGATGTCATTGTAGTTGCGATGAGCGGTAATTTCGTCCAAAGAGGAGAACCAGCCATTGAGAACAAGTGGCATCGTGCAAAAATGGCTCTAGAAAATGGGGCGGATTTAATAGTAGAATTACCAACACTTTCAAGCACACAAGCCACTGATTGGTTTGCAGCTGGGGGCGTTGGTATTTTGCATGCTGCAAAATGTCAGGAAATTGCTTTTGGAGTAGAAGATACATCCATTGATTATCAAGTAGCATTTAAGGAATGGATTACATTGCAAACAAGAATAAAAGAAGACGTCACGAATGACGAGATGAAATCTCTCACTTATGCCAATCGACTTTCGCTCATTTCAAAAGAGAATTTTGGAGAAAATAGTCCACTCTATCAATTAATGCAGCAGCCAAATCAACAATTAGGATTTGCCTATGTAAAAGAAATTTTGTCTAGAAATCTACCAATGAAATTCTTAACGATTGAACGAATGGGAAATGGACATTTGGATGAGGTATTGCTAGAAGGACAGTTTGCTAGTGGGACTGCATTACGGAAGCAATTAGTGAAGGTTGAAAGGAATTATCAGTTGTATGCTCAATTACCTTATTTAGAAGAAGTATCTTCAAATGAATATCGAAATAACTGGGAACAATATTGGATGTTATTGAAATACCAAATAGAACGAAGTAGTTTGGAAGAACTAAGAACAATCTATCAAATGGATGAAGGAATGGAATATCGATTTAAAAAATGCTTACCTCAAGCAAATTCGTTTCATGAATTCATTCAATTATTGAAGAATAAACGATGGACTTGGGCAAGATTACAACGATTATGTATATATGTGTTATTAGGAATTACAAATGAGCAAGTGACACAATATTTTGAAAGTATTCGTGAACCACAAGAAGTAACTGTTTTAGGATTTACCAAAATAGGAAGAGAATATTTAAAAAATTTACGAGAAGAAGAGACGAACTTTATAACAAATTATGCTCATCCTTCGTTAGAATTACAAAAGAAATTTGATAACATTTATGATATAATGAATCCATCTGAGTATTATTCTGCTCGTCAGTTGATGCCTGTGATGAAATAGTGGGAAAGAAAGGAAAGAAGTGAATGAAGAAAAAAGTAGTAGCATTACTAGGGTTAGGATTACTTCCAGTTACAAGTGTATTTGCTGAAGAGGCAAAAAATGTTGAAACTAATAAGTTAACAACCATTGAAGAAAAGCCAGCAAATTTAAAAGATGTGGGAGAAAATAAATTAACAAAAGAAATTCCACAATATAAAGAAGAAAATAAAGAACTAAAAACTGAAACAAAAGAAACTAAAACAACGAAAGAACAAGTAGAAAAAACTATTCAAGTACCAAAAGAAAAATTAGTTATTGGAAAAAACATTGCATTAAAAGAAGGCAAGTATTATAAAAATAATAATCTTGTGACAAAAGAATGGATTTATAACGAACAAGAAGGTGCTTGGTATTATCTTTCAGAAAGTGGGGACATCGTTAAAAATGCATGGGTAGGAGATTACTACCTAGGTCAGGATGGAAAAATGCTTTCTAATCAATGGTTGTATGATTCATTTTATAAAGGATGGTATTATTTAACAAAAAGTGGTGCCTATGCGAATGCAACATGGGTTGGAGACTATTATTTAAAACAATATGGTAAAATGGCGGACGCTGAATGGATTTATGATCCAAATTACCAATCATGGTATTACTTAAATAATGGCGGAAGTTATGCTCGTTCTCAATGGGAAGGTAACTATTACTTGAATGCTGATGGAAAAATGGCAACAAAAGCATGGGTAGATTCAGAAAAATACTATGTAGATGAAAATGGAAAATGGGTCGAGTATGTTAAACCATTAAATACTCCATGGTACTTCCAAAGAGACCCTCAATGGGGTTCTGAAATATTAAAAGGAATTACAATGGCTGTTTCAGGATGTGTACCAACTTCTCTTTCAATGATTTTTAATGGATTTGGTGAGAATACAACACCGATTGAAGTAGCACGTTGGATTATTGAAAATACTGAGTCGATGAATACAAATGGCTATGTTGGAACTAGAGCAAAAGGTTCAGCTGCTGCACTAAAAGCATGGGGATTTGATTATAAAGTCATTAATACAAAAGAAGATGTGAAACAAGCTTTAGTAGAAGGGAAAACGATACTAGCTTGTGTTGGACCAGGACATTTTGTCAAAGTAGCAGGTGGAGCTCATGCTATTGTATTAAGTGGCTATCAAGATGGTAAAACATTTGTAAGAGACCCTGAAAATAATGGAAATAGTAGATGGTTTGATATCGATGATTTATGGAATCAAAGAAGTTTCGATGAAGGGGATATCGAATTAGGTGGTCCATTTATGGTTGTAGAAAAAGTTGCTACTAAAAAATGATTGCAATCTATGTCAGAAATCTGTAGAATCAGCTTATAAAATAAAATGATGGAGAAATATACAATTGTCAAGTAGAAAACATTGACAAACAAGAGATTCCTTAGTATAATTCTCTATGTTGCTTTAGGGGTGAAAAATGTGAAAATATCATTAAAACAACTTGAAAATTCTCAAGGAATACCGGTTTATTTTGATGAAGAAATGCAAGTAGAAGATAACTTAAAGAGTCGTGATGATACGATAATAGCAGTTTCTCCTGCTGTAGCAAAAGGATTTCTTGTTTATCAAAATGAAACAGTTGTTGCACAATTTACATGTGTTGTCGATATTACACTTCCTTCATCCAGGTCTCTAGAGCCAGTGGTTGTGCCATTGTCAATAGAAATTGTTGAACGATATATTCCAAAAGGAACTTCATTTGAAGAACAGGAATTAACAGAAATTGTTATTCCATTAGAAACTGATTGGATAGATTTACAACCTGCTGTGGAAGATCATATTTTACTTTCAATTCCTTTACAAGTCTTATCGCCAGAGGAATTGAGTGAAGACCGAATGCCAAGTGGTCAAGACTGGGAAGTTATTTCTCAAGATGAGTTAGTTTTGAGACGTACAGTCGCAAAAGAACAACAAATCGATCCAAGGTTAGCGGCTCTACAGTCTTTCTTCGATTCCGATGAGACTGAAAAGTAAAAAGCATTTTATGTAAAGAAGATTGATTAGGAGGTGTACAAAATGGCAGTACCAAAACGTAAAACATCAAAAGCTAGAAAAGCTAAACGTCGTACTCACTTCAAATTAGAAGTACCAGGGTTAAACGCATGCCCTAACTGTGGTTCATTAAGAAAAAGCCACCATGTTTGCCCATCATGTGGACAATACGATGGAAAAGAAGTTGTTTCTCAAGAAGCATAATAATAACAATCAAGCCTGCACTTTTGTGTGGGTTTTTTTATTGCTTATTGGACGATAATAATTTTCTAGTGTACAATGTGAGAAGAAAAGGAGAAGAAAATAATGTTAGTATTATCCCTATTATTAATCACCATTACGATTGCATCTTATTTTATTTTACAATTTTATTTTGGTACAAGAATTTATTTTTCAGAATCATTTTTTTTAACGATAAGAGAAGTCATACTGCCTCTTTTATTTGTAAGCTATGAAATCTTTAGTCAGTTTATTTTAGGTAGATCCTTGATGCCTTGGATAATTGTATTCAGTAGTATAGCAGGAATGCTTTTGTTATTAGTGAAAAAGAAAAATCCAGAATTTTATATTCGCCAATTTGTCTATCAATTTTGTTCGATTGAATTTTTAATTTTAATCATTAGTCATTTGATTTTATTTTGTCAATTTATTTATTTTTTGATTTTTAACTAAAGATATAAAGAGAAAAGAGCTCCCCGTATTGTATTTTTATATGATACGGAGGGCTTTTTTTAGTTTTTTGATTAGAAACAAGATTCAAAATGGTACGAAAGTGAAACTTAAATTTATAAAAGTTGGCTGAAAATAAAAAAATTTTTAACTTTTTTGATAAAAAAGTGGTGAAAAGTGGGGGAGTGTGGTAAACTAGGGATAATTATGAATGATAGGAGGAGTCTGCATGTTAATCGGTGAATACCAACACACAATAGATGCTAAGGGACGTATGATTGTTCCAGCGAAGTTTCGTGAAGATTTAGGATTCACTTTCGTTGTAACGCGTGGACTAGATGGCTGCTTATACGGCTATCCTCTTGAACAATGGCAATTGCTTCGTCAAAAGTTGAGTGAATTACCTCAATCGAAAAAAGACGCTCGTGCATTTGCTCGTTTCTTCAATTCTGCTGCAAGTGAAGTAGAATTTGATAAACAAGGAAGAATTAATATCACACCAACATTAAGAGAACATGCAGGCTTAGTAAAAAACTGTCGTGTTATTGGTGTGAATGACCGAATTGAAATTTGGGATGAAGAACGTTGGAAAGCATATATTGCTGAAACTGAAGAGAATTTTGAAGAATTAGCGGAACAAATGGCTGATTTTGGATTTTAGAAAGGATATTAATTAAAAATGTTTAAACATGTAACCGTATTGCTACATGAAACAGTGGATAATCTTGAAGTAAAACCAGATGGGATTTATGTAGATTGTACATTAGGTGGAGCAGGACATAGTGAATATTTATTAAGTCAATTGACAACAGGTCATTTATATTGTTTTGACCAAGATATGAATGCCATTGATAATGCTAAAATCCGTTTGGAAAAATTTATAAATGAAGATAAAGTAACATTTATTCATGCAAATTTTAGAATGATTCAGAAAAAACTAAATGAATTAGGAATTAAAAAAGTTGATGGGATTTTGTATGACTTAGGGGTATCTTCTCCTCAGTTGGATCAAATTGAGAGAGGATTCAGTTATCATCAAAATGCTATTTTAGACATGAGAATGGATCAAACAGCCCCATTAACCGCAAAAGAAATTATTAATGAATGGAGTTATGATGAGTTAGTTCGAATTTTCTACCGTTATGGAGAAGAAAAATTCTCCAAACAAATCGCAAGAAATATTGAACGTATTCGACAAGACCATGAAATTGAAACGACTGGAGAATTAGTGGATATTATTCGAGATAGTATTCCGGCTGCTGCAAGAAGAAAAGGTGGGCATCCTGCTAAAAGAATTTTCCAAGCGGTGCGTATTGCGGTGAATGATGAATTAGCAGCAGTGGAGGACTCACTGGAACAAGCTTTTGACTTATTAGAAGTAGGTGGAAGAATCAGTGTGATTTCATTCCATTCATTAGAAGACCGTATTGTGAAGACAATGTTCAAACAGAAAAGCACAGTTGAACAAGGACCTAAAAATTTACCAATTTTGCCTGGTCAGTTAGAAAGTGCTGATTTTAAATTGATTACAAGAAAACCAATTTTGCCAACAGAAGAAGAAATGCAAGAAAACTCACGATCACAAAGTGCGAAATTACGTGTGATTGAACGTGTAAATTAATTAGTAAAGGAGGCGTTTTTTGATGGCATTAGCAAAACAAATGATTGACGTAAATTCAACAGCTACAGTAAAAAACGCTTATCCTAATACTTATGCGGATAGAGTTGTTACAGCTATCCCTCACGAAAAGGTAAAAGTTAATTATGTACGCAATATGATAGTTGGAGTGTCAATTATTCTAATATTAGCAACATTTACGATTGTAAGCTCAATGGTAGTGACGAATAAAAATCGCCAATTACAAGACATTCAAACGAATACAACATTGATGCAAAGAAAGAATGATACTTTATTACAATCAGCACAAGAATTATCTCAATATGACCGTGTCAATCGTATTGCAAAAGAACAGGGATTAAAGATGGGTGAAAATA
The DNA here is from genome assembly GCF_963515615.1 of uncultured Granulicatella sp. Taxonomy (GTDB): domain Bacteria; phylum Bacillota; class Bacilli; order Lactobacillales; family Aerococcaceae; genus Granulicatella. The sequence continues at coordinate 17,390 of NZ_CAUPZT010000010.1, forward strand.
ACGTAAGGAATGTTGAACAATGATAAAAAAACATTTTAAGGATTATATGGGAAATAGAAAGATTGCGATACATTGCTTGATGGCAATCGCATTCTGCCTATTTCTCATTTTTTCTTTCAATTTCTTTAAAATAATGGTGCTAGGTCAAAGTCACGGCATTGATTTAAGAAAAGAATTAGATAAAAAAATAACGCATTCTACGCTACTAAAAGCAAAACGTGGAAATATTTATGATGCAGGTGGTAGTCCTATTGCCGTGGATGCAACGAATTATTCAGTATTTGCAGTATTAACAGATCAATGGGATAAAGAAAAGAAAGATTATGTTCAAGATATTTCTAAGACTGCACAAACGCTTTCTAAATATATTGATATGAAACCAGCTGAAATTGAAAAGATTTTATCCCAAAAAAATGTTTCTCAAGTTGAATTTGGTTCAGCAGGAAAGAATCTTTCTGTTGAAACGAAGGAAAAGATTGAAAATGAATCTCTACCAGGAATTAAGTTTACAGAAAATTTATCTCGCTATTATCCGAATGGTATTTTTGCTTCTCATTTAATTGGTTACACGGATGTTGAAAAGCAAGAGTTTGATGGGAAAACCGTTGAACAATTAGTCGGAAAAATGGGGATTGAAGCATTATATAATGCAACACTAACAGGAAAGCCTGGAGAGGTCACTTCTCGACTTGATGGGAATGGTTATATTATTTCAGGTAGCGAAATGGTTACTGAACAACCAAAGGATGGGAATGATTTATATTTAACCATCGACAAAAAAATGCAAACTTATTTAGAATCTTTGGTGTCGCAAGTGGATGAAAAATATATTCCAAAACAACTAACAGCAATGTTGGTAGACCCAAAGACTGGGAATATAGTAGCCGCAACTCAACGCCCAACGTTTAATGGCACTACTAAAGAAGGAATTTCAACTATGTGGAATAATTTATTAATGGATGAAGCCTATGAGCCTGGTTCAACAATGAAAGTGCTAGCTCTAGCAGCAGCTATTAATGAAGGAGTATTTGATCCAAACGAAAAATATGATTCGGGTAAAATTAAAATTTTTAACGATTTAGTAAGTGACTATAATAAAGTCGGATGGGGAAGAATTACTTATTTAGAAGGATTAGCGCATTCAAGTAACGTTGCTTTTGTTCATGTCATTCAAAAAATTGGTGTTGAAAAATGGAAGCAATATTTAGATTTATTTGGGTTTGGTCAAAGTACGCAATCAGGATTTTTAAATGAAGCTAATGGATTGAATACATATAATTCTTATTTACAACAATTGTCGACTGGTTTTGGACAAGGGATTTCTGTAACAGCTTTTCAAATGGTACAAGCTTTTACAGCAATTGCGAATCAAGGTGAAATGAAAAAATTAAGAATTGTGGATCATGAGTTTAGACCAGCAACAAATACTACAGTTAATTTTTCAGAGAATTCTTTAGGGCAAGTGATTAAACCAGAAACAGCTAAAAAAACTTTAGAATATTTACGAAAAGCTACTACTATGAAAGATGGAACAGCGATTGGTTTTGATATTGAAGGTGAGGAAGTAGCTGCGAAGACAGGAACTGCAGAATTTGTAAATCCGGAAACTGGAACTTATTACTCATATGGAAGTAATTATATTTACTCAGTAGTTGGGTTTGCACCTGCAAGTGATCCAAAATATATTTTATATATTACATTGAAGCAACCTCAAAACAATCCGTATGGTGCAGGAGGTAATGCTTTAATTAAAGAGATTTTCAACCCAATGATGAAACGTGCGTTAGACTATAGTCGATTAACGCAATAAAAGGAGGAATTCAACGATGTTAGCTACAGAATTAGCTCAATTGATTTATCTCAAGAAAATAGTTGGTAATTTATCTGAAGTAATGATTGATTATTTAGCACAAGATTCAAGAAAAGTTCGTCCAAACACATTGTTTTTCTGTATTGATGGAGTGACAGTTGATGGGCATCGTTTTGCAGCAGCCGCAAAGGAGAAGGGGGCTGTTGCATTTGTAGCGAGTAAATCGATTCAAGAGCAAGTAGGGAATACACCTGTCATTTATGTAAAAGATGTGACGAGAGTAATGGCATTATTAGCAAATCATTTTTACGGTTATCCTACCCAGAATCTACAAATGATTGGTGTTACAGGAACTAATGGAAAAACATCAGTTACTCATATGATTGATGCATTATTAGAACAACCGGATAAACCAACTGCATTAATTGGAACAATTTATCGCAAAATTGGTTCGAAAATTATTCCAACACATAATACAACGCCAGAAATTTTAACATTGCATGAAACCTTTCAAGAGCTAAAAGAAATGGGTGGAGAAACTTGTTTGATGGAAGTTTCTTCTCATGCTTTGCAATTAGGTCGTATTTGGGGATTGGATTACGACTGTGTGGTATTTACGAATTTAACGCATGAACATCTTGACTTACACAAAACAATGGAACAATATGCACACGCTAAAAGTTTATTGTTCTCTCAATTAGGAAACTATGTAGGGGAAAATTCTAAACCAAAAGTAGCGATTTTAAATGCGGATGATGAACAGTTTCAAATGTTTGAGTATTCTACTCCTGTTCAAGTAATTAGTTATGGAATCACAGCAGATGCTGATTTTAAAGCGGAAAATATTCGTACAGAAAATGGGCATACTATCTTTGAATTGGTTATTCAGAATGATGTTCGTTACTTAGTTGATATGCCATTAATAGGAACATTCAATGTATACAATATGCTATCTGCGATTGCTGTAGCCTATGTTTATGGAGTTCCAATGGAAGAAATATTAACGAAGGTGAAACGATTTAAAGGGGTAGCAGGTCGTATGCAATCCATTGATAAAGGACAAGATTTTCAAGTGATTGTAGACTTTGCACATACACCGGATGGGCTAGAAAATGTATTAGATTCACTCGTACAAATTCCACATGGAAAAATTATTACAGTCGTAGGGCATAGTGGTGGAAATCGTGATTCTAGTATGAGACCAGAATTGGGAAGAATTGCTTTAACAAAGTCGGACCATGTTGTGTTTACGGCAGATAATCCACGAACAGAGCCATTAGAGAATATTTATCAAGGATTATTAAGTGCAGTAAATAAGGAATCTGTTTCTTATGAATGTATTGATAAACGAGAAGAGGCCATTGAAAAGGCACTTCAATTAGCCAATAATAATGATATTGTTTTACTTGCTGGAAAAGGTGTTGAAGCCTATCAAATTATTGGTGAAGTAGAATATCCTTATAATGAAATTGAAGTGGTAGAATCATTATTAAGGAATAGATAAAAAGGAGAAAATGATGACATTACAATTATTACTTGTATTAGGAGCGACATTACTAGCCACAGTATTTGCGGAACCTAAATTTATTCAATTTATGCGAATGAATCAGTTTGGACAAACGACTTTAGAAGACGGCCCATCTTGGCATAAAGCCAAAAGCGGAACACCTACGATGGGAGGATTTATCTTCTTAATGATGATTGGAATTGTCAGTTTAGTTCTTGGAGGATTATTCGGATATTTTAATTTCACATTATTAAGTGGCGTAATTGGATTTGTATTTTTTGGTGGAATCGGATTTTTCGATGATTTTATCAAAGTGTTTAGAAAGCAAAATCAAGGGTTGAAAAGCCATCAAAAATTTGTTTTACAAATATTAGGGTCAGCTGTTTTTGTGGCGCTATTCTTATTAAGTGGACGTGATCCATTAATTTATATTCCATTTATGGGTGAAGTACATAGCTTAGTACTATTTGCCATTTTTACCATCATTTGGATTACAGGGTTTTCAAATGCAGTGAATTTAACGGATGGGTTAGATGGACTAGCTACTTCAACTTCCATTGTTGCTTATGCAACGTATGCATTTTTAGCGATTCAAACGAAGCAAGCAGAAATTGCATTGTTCTGTTTTAGTGTTGTAGGTGGATTGATTGGATTTTTAATTTTCAACTGGAAACCTGCTAAAATTTTTATGGGCGATGTTGGTTCTTTAGCATTAGGCGCTGGTTTAGCCATTATTTCTTTAATGCTTCATCATGAATGGAGTTTACTAGGAATTGGGATTGTATTTGTATTAGAAACAGCGAGTGTTATTATTCAAGTAACTTCATTTAAATTAACAGGAAAACGTGTGTTTAAAATGAGTCCCATTCATCATCACTTTGAAATGTGTGGATGGAAAGAAGTGAAAATTGTTTTAGTCTTCAGTTTAGTGGGACTAATTGGAACGCTTCTTACATTAGCATTGATTTAGAAAAGCTTTTTAGCTTTTCATACATATTTAACGGCAGTTAATACTGCCATATACATATTGAAATAAATTTAGGGGGCATATTAGGTGCTAAATAAAAACGTTTTTGAACATAAAAGAGTATTAGTTATTGGATTAGCCAAAAGTGGAGTGGCAGTTGCCAAATTATTATTACATCAAGGAGCTATGGTTACGGTCAATGATCGTATTCCTTTAGAAGAAAATCCAGATGCTAAAAGTTTAATTGAAGAAGGAATACGTGTGCTAGCGGGTTCGCATCCGGTTGATTTATTAGAAGAACATTTTGATTTTGTTGTGAAAAATCCGGGGATTCCATACCATAATTGTATGGTAGAAGCTGCAATGAAAAAAGGGATTCCAGTCTATACAGAAATTGAAATTGCGTATCAATTATTAGAAGGATTGATAATTGGAATTACTGGTTCAAATGGGAAAACAACAACGACAACATTAGCAAGTTTGATGTTGAAAGAATCTTTCCCTGAACGTGAAGTTTACGCTGCAGGAAATATTGGAATTCCATTATCTCAATTAGCAGAACAATCAACAAAAGAAGATATTTATGTTTCCGAATTAAGTAGTTTCCAATTAATGGGAATTGATCAATTCAAACCTAAAATTGCGTGTATGGTGAATATCTTCAGTGCGCATTTAGATTATCATGGAACAAGGGAAGAATATATTAAAGCAAAACTTCAATTGACAAAAAATCAAACGGAAGACGACTATTTAGTCTATAATGCTGATTATCCAGAATTGATTACCTTCATTGAAGGTCATACAAAAGCAACATTAGTTCCATTTAGTAGAAACAATGTTCTCGAATTTGGAGCTTGTGTTAAAGATCATTACATTTGCTTTAATGGTGAGAAAGTGATTCCTGTTTCAACGATTCAAGTTCCTGGAACACAAAATGTTGAAAATGTATTAGCAGCAGTTGCAATTGCAAAATTAGCAGGAGCTACGAATGAAGGCATTCAAAAAGCAGTGCAAAACTTCCATGGTGTAAAACATCGTACACAATTTGTTAAGGAAGTAAATAAGAGACGTTTCTATAATGATTCAAAAGCAACAAATATTATTGCCACTCAAACAGCATTACGTAGCTTCACCAATCAATCGGTTATTTTGATCGCTGGTGGTTTAGATAGAGGAAATGGTTTTGATGAATTAGTTTCAGATTTAAAAGCTGTATCTGGCATTGTTTTGTATGGAGAAACAAAAGAAAAATTACAAGAAGTTGCGAAAGTTGCAGATGTTCCTGTTATTGAAGTTGTGAATACATTAGAAGAAGCGACTAAAAAAGCTTATGAAATTAGTAAAGAAGACGATATTATTTTATTATCACCAGCTTGTGCAAGTTGGGATCAATTCAAAAACTTTGAAATTCGTGGAGATGAATTTATTCAAGTTGTAGAGAATTTATAAGAAAGAGGAGACATTCATGAGAGTTGTCGTATCTGGTGGAGGGACAGGAGGTCATATTTATCCTGCACTTGCATTTATGAGATATTTAGAAAAACAAGAGGATGTAGAATATTTATATATTGGAACAAAACGAGGATTAGAAAGTAAAATTGTTCCTCAAGCAGGATATGCATTTGAATCTATTAAAATCGAAGGCTTAAAACGTTCGCTTTCATTAGAAAACTTAAAAACAGCCTACTATATGGTAACAAGTGTTATTAAAGCAAGAAAAATTTTAAAAGAATTTAAACCAGATGTTGTCATTGGAACAGGTGGTTATGTTTGTGCCCCCGTATTATTTGCAGCAAGTTTGTTAAAAATTCCAACCATTATTCATGAACAAAATAGTGTTGCAGGAGTAACGAATAAATTTTTAGCTAAATGGGTGAATAAAATTGCCATCTGCTTTGAAGATGTGAAAAAAGATTTTGCATCTTATAGTGATAAGGTCGTATTAACAGGAAACCCTAGAGGTCAGGAAGTTGTCGAAATTAAGAAAAATCCTGAATACTTATCTTCAATAGGAGTTCATACAGACTTACCAATTGTTGTAATTTTTGGTGGAAGTCGTGGGTCTGAACGAATGAATGAAGTGTTTGTTGAGGCTTTAGAAGGATTTGCGGATAAAAACTATCATGTCATTATGGTTACAGGTGAAGTGCATTATGACAAAATCAACAATCAGATTACAAAATTGGAAAAATCATTGCCAAACGTTTCTGTTTTTCCGTATATTAAAGATATGCCACAATTATTCCAAAATGTGGATTTAGTTGTATGCCGTAGTGGAGCTACAACTTTAACAGAATTAACAGCATTAGGTTTAGCAAGTATTTTAATTCCAAGTCCATATGTAACAAATAATCATCAAGAAGCGAATGCTCGTTCATTAGTTGATCAAGGTGCAGCATCAATGATTTTAGAAAAAGAATTAAATGCTCAAACAATGTTAGCTGAGATTGATGAAATTTTATTAGATTCTCATAAAAAAGAAGCGATGGCTGCTTCTGCTAAGACAATGGGAATTACAGATGCAAGTGTAAGATTAACAAGCATGATTCATGAAATAATGTAGAAAGAAAATGGAGGAGTCTTATGAATTTTTTTAAAAAAGCTTCAACATCTTCGCCTCCTCCAACCGAGTTCAATGAGGAGGTACAAAACAAGGAATCATTATGGATGTTGAGAAAAATCTTTTATTTTTCTAAGTTAGAAATGAGATTTTTATGGTGGATTTTTCTTGCAAGTATGATTTGGGGATTGTATTTTATTTCTCCACTTTCAAAACCTAAGGAAATTTATGTGTATGGGAATCGACAAGTGAAAGTAGAAACGATTCAAGAACAAGCAGGTATCAAAAAAGGAAAGAGTATCTGGGGAATTTTGTCGGAACATGATATTATTCGAAAAAGATTGATCTCTAGAAATCCTAAAATTAAGGATGCTTCGGTTACTTTGTCAGGTTTAAATACGATTCAAGTAACAATTTTAGAAAATCCTGCTATTGGCTATTATATAGAAGAGGGGCAGTATAAGGAATTACTAACGGATGCTCAAATCATTTTAAAATCTGAACCAACAAATAAAGAAGGGTTACCAGAATTAATGAATTTTACAGATGAGTCTAGAAACTTATTAGCGAATCAATTAGAAAAAACAAATCCATCCATCATAGCGATGATTCGACAAATCCAATATGTAGACCCTGTTAAATCACCGTTAAAAGTACAGCTAAGAATGAAAGATGGATTAAAAGTGATTGGAACATTAAAAGATATTGGTGAAAAGTTAAATTACTATCCAAGTATTTTAAAACAATTACCTAAAAAATCAGGAACCATTGATATGGAAGTAGGTATTTTTTACACACCAGATTTAAATGCCCAATAAATTAAAAAAATTAAAAGAAAATATACAAATGTTTTCTTAACAGTGAAGAATTATGGTAAAATGAAGCAGTATAGTTATTTATAAAATGTGAATAGAAAATAGAAGTAGGAGGTTTCAATAAACGTGAAAAATCAAGGAATTTATGTGAGCTTAGATATTGGAACCACTTCAATTAAAGTTGTTGTTGCAGAATATATTCGTGGACAATTAAACATTATTGGAGTCGGCAATGAAAAATCTCAAGGACTAAGTCGGGGAGTAATTGTAGATATTGACGAAACTGTTGAATCTATTAAAAAAGCCGTTAAACAAGCAGAACAAAAATCAAATATTCAAATACAAGATGTTATCGTAGGAATTCCAAGTAATCAAATTTCAATTGAACCATGTCATGGCATGATTGCTGTTTCAAGTGAAAACCGTGAAATTACAGATATTGATGTACATAATGTTATTTCAGCAGCAAAGGTTCGTTCAGTTGCACCTGAAAGAGAAATTATTTCTGTTATTCCAGAAGAATTTATCGTAGATGGATTCGATGGGATTAAAGACCCTCGTGGAATGATTGGAGTTCGTTTAGAATTATATGCAAGTATGATTACTGGACCAAAAACAATTGTCCATAATATTAAACGCTGTATTGATAAAGCGGGATTAAATATTGAGGAAATGGTGATTCAACCACTTGCGATTAGTCAAGTAGCAATGTCTGCTGGTGAACGTGAATTTGGTACAATTTTAATTGATATGGGTGGTGGACAAACAAGTGCGTCTGTGATGCATGATAATCAATTAAAATTCTCATTCGTAGATCAAGAAGGTGGAGACTTCGTAACAAAAGACATCTCTGTCATCTTGAATGCAAGCTATGAAAATGCTGAACGTATTAAACGTGAGTATGGATATGCTATTTCTACAGAAACATCTGATGAAGAGTTTTTCCCAGTTGAAACAATTGGTAAGAAAGATCCTGTTAAAGTGGATGAACATTATTTATCAGAAATTATTGAAGCACGAGAAGTTCAGATTTTTGAAACAATCAAGCGTGCATTAGAACAAGTAGATGCATTAGGATTACCTGGTGGTATTGTTTTAACTGGTGGTGCATCTTCTATGGCAGGTGTGCTTGAATTAGCTCAAGAAATTTTTGGTGTGAATGTAAAAACGTATATTCCAGAACAAATGGGGATGAGAAATCCAATATATGCAACAAGTATGGGATTAATTCAATACGCAGCATCATTAGATGATGTTCACCGAATCGCACAAAAAGGTAAGTTAACTACTGAAAAGAAAACAACACCTTTAGTTAGCCCTAGCCGTCCAGTTGCAGAAACAGCTCCACAATCAGTTGAAAAACCAATAACTGAAGTGGAAGTAACAAAAGAAACTGAATCAGAAAGTTTTGGAGAAAAAGTGAAAAACTTCTTCAAAATGTTTATAGACTAGTACGAATCTAAGGAGGAAAAAGAATGGAATTCGAATTTGATACAAATTTACAAGGCGCTGTCATTAAAGTCATTGGTGTAGGGGGAGCAGGAAATAATGCTGTGAACCGTATGATTGATGAAGGTGTTCAAGGCGTAGAATTTATTGTTGCCAATACAGATACACAAGCTTTAGCAAATTCTAAAGCAGAAACTAAAATTCAATTAGGACCTAAATTAACAAAAGGTTTAGGAGCAGGTTCATTACCTGATATCGGTTTAAAGGCTGCAGAAGAAAGTGAAGAACGTATTCGTGAAGCTTTATCAGGAGCAGATTTAATTTTCGTTACTGCTGGTATGGGTGGAGGAACTGGTACTGGTGCAGCACCAATCGTAGCTCGTATTGCAAAAGAATTAGGAGCATTAACTGTTGGGGTTGTGACACGTCCATTTAGCTTTGAAGGACCAAAACGTGGTCGCTATGCAGCAGAAGGTGTTGCTCAAATGAAAGCTAATGTTGATACATTAGTAACAATTTCAAATAACCGTTTATTAGAAATCGTTGATAAAAAGACTCCGATGTTAGAAGCGTTCCGTGAAGCAGATAATGTATTACGTCAAGGGGTACAAGGAATTTCAGATTTAATTATTGCACCTGGTTATGTAAACTTAGACTTTGCTGACGTGAAAACAGTGATGAAAGATCAAGGTTCTGCATTAATGGGTATTGGAGTTGCTAGTGGTGAAAACCGTACAGCAGAAGCAACTAAAAAAGCTATTTCTTCTCCATTATTAGAAGTTTCAATTGATGGAGCAGAACAAATCTTATTAAACATCACAGGTGGATCTGATTTAACATTATTCGAAGCACAAGATGCTTCTGATATCGTAGCAGCAGCTGCAACAAATGATGTAAATATTATCTTTGGTACTTCTATTAATGAAAATCTTGGAGATGAAGTAATTGTAACAGTGATTGCTACTGGAATTGATGAAGAACATAAATCTTCTAAAAAAACAGTTAGTCGTACTAGCCGTCCAACATTAACATCAACTACACCAACTTCAACGAAAGAAATTGGAAATAACCCACAAACATTCCAAGAAAAACAAGTAACACCAAAGAAAAAAGCAATAGTTGAAGAAAAACAACCTGAAAAAGATATTTTTGGAGATTGGGATATCCGTCGTGAAGCAACTGTTCGTGAAACAACAACAGAAACAGATTCTCCATTTTCACAAAAGAGTTTTGTAGAAGCTCCAGTGGAAACAAAATATGAATCTGACGACACGTTAGATACACCACCATTCTTCAGAAGAAGAAATAGAAACTAATATGATGATGAAACGTAATGCAGAACAAATTTTAGCTCGCATTCATCAATCATGCGATAAAGTTTCTAGAGATATACAAGAAGTATGTCCTATCGTAGTAACTAAAAATCGTACGAATGAAGAAATCCAAGAAGTTTATTCTCTTGGATTTCGGCATTTTGCGGAGAATCGTGTCGAAAAGCTATTAGAGCGTCAAGAAGCATTTCCGCAAGATGATATTGTTTGGCATTTGATTGGACCATTACAAAAACGAAAAGTAAAACAAATTGTCAATCGAATTCAATATTTTCATGCTATTGATCGCTTATCCATTATGGAAGAAATAGAAAAACGATTAGAGTCACCTTTGAAATGTTTTTTAGAAGTCAATGTTTCTGGGGAAGAATCGAAACATGGTTTTACTACAAAAGAAGTTTTTGAAGCTTTTGAAGTCGCAAAACAATATGCTAATATTGACATCATTGGATTAATGACAATGGCACCATTTGATGCAAGCGAAGAAGAAATTCGTCAGTATTTTCATGAGTTAAAAGAAATTACTGAAAACATTGATAGTGAGAAGTCGTTACAATTAAGCATGGGGATGAGCCAAGATTATCCGATTGCGATTGAAGAAGGCGCCCATTTTATAAGAATAGGAACCGCTTGGTTTGAAGAGGAGGAGTAGTATGGGATTTTGGAATAGCATTAAAACATTTTTAGATCCAGATGATGGATATGAAGAAATGGATGAAGAAATGTATGAAGAAGAACTTCAGTCAAATGTTCAAGATTACCGAAGAACTCCTTCAAATGTTGTATCTTTTCAACAAGCGCAACAACATAAAAAAGTTTCAAAAGTTTTTGTGATGGAACCAACGGTTTATACAGAAGCGGAACGTGTTGCTGATGCTTTGTTAAAAGGAGAAGCAGTCATTATTAATTTTAGAAAAATGGAAGTTTCGGATGCGAAAAGAGTGATTGACTTTGTCGTAGGAGTCACTTATGCCATTAATGGAGACGTTCAGCAAATTCGGGAAGATATTTATATTTGTTCTCCACCAAATTTCCAAGTACAAGGATCTTTTGTAGAGGATGAATATTCTTCTTATTAATGGAAATAAATTTAAGTTAAGGAGAAAGATATGTTATTGTTTCAATTCATCCGTTTATTGTTACGGGCAATTGATATTTATATGATGCTAATTAGTGCGTATGTTGTATGTACTTGGTTTCCACAAGCGCGCAATATGACGTTAGCTAGATGGTTACAAGCAGTGTGTGAACCCTTTTTATCTTATTTTGATCGAATTCGAATGGGGATGTTTGGTTTTTCAGCTATGTTTGGATTATTATTTTTACAATTTTTAAAACTTGGTATTATTCAAATCGTTAAATTTTTACTTTATTAGGTGATAGTCATGGATACTTCTATATTTCAACATTTTAGAAAAGAAGAACAAGATTTTATTCGGAAGGTAGAATCTTGGGTCGCTTCTAGTCAAGAACAATATGCACCTATATTGACACCATTTTTAGATCCAAGACAACAGTTTATTGTTGAGTCTATTGTTGGACAATATGATGACATAATATTTCAATTTGAAGGTGGCTATATTGCTGCTGAACGAAAAAGAGGTATGATTTATCCAGATTTCTATACACCGACAACGGATGAATTTGATGTTGCATTAATAGAAATTCACTATCCGATAAAATTTTCTTCAATAAGTCATGGACAAATCCTCGGTTCTTTGGTAGGCTTAGGGATAGACCGTGACCAATTAGGGGATATTATTTCGGATGGAGAAAGATGGCAATTATTAGTGACCAAACAAATGCTGTCTTATATAAAACATAATTTTCAAAAGGTAGGGAAAATTAGTATCCGTATTGAAGAAAGAGATTATCCTGATTTAATCATTCCTATCGATCATTGGTCCTATACAACTGCAATTGTATCCTCATTGAGATTAGATACATTAATTGCATCTATTTTCCATATTTCTCGACAACGTTCAAAAGAATTAGTGGAAGGAAATAAAGTTAAGGTGAATTGGGCAGAAGAAATTCGTCCAGATTTTATGATTGAATTACTTGATATTATTTCCATAAGAGGGTATGGTAGAATACAGATAAAAAATATTGAGGGACGGACAAAAAAGGATAAAATAAAACTTGAAATAGGTCTGCTCGAGAAAAATAAATAAGAGGAGTTGGAAATATGTTAACGCCAATCGAAATCCATAATAAGGAATTTCCTACAAAATTCAAAGGATATGATCCAGAAGAAGTAAATGATTATTTAGATGAAGTCATTCGTACAGTTGAACAATTAATTCGCGAAAATAAAGATTTAGAAAAACGTGTAAAATTCAATGAAGAAAAAGTTTCATACTTTAATTCTATTCAAGAAACATTAAATAAATCAATCATCGTAGCTCAAGAAGCTGCTGATCGATTGAAAGAAAATGCTCGTAAAGATGCAGAAATTATTATTTTCGAAGCTGAAAAAGAAGCAGAGAGATTATTGAAAGAAGCAGCTCAAAAAGCAACTGAAATCAATCGTGAAACAGATGTATTGAAGAAAGAAACACGTATGTTCCGTCAAAGATTACAAATTATGGTGGAATCTCAATTAGAAATGATTAAAAATGAAGAGTGGGATTTATTATTAAATAGCCATTCTAAAATTGAAGTATCTGCACCATCTATTGAATCAATTATAGCAGGTCGTGCAAAGAAAAATGAACAATTGATTACACCAGAAGTAACGCCTACATTTACTCCAAGTGTCGAAGAAAGTAACCCAAATACACAAGAAATTATTCTTCCAACAGATGAAGTTATTACAGTTGGTGGATTCGAATAATCAAAAAACGTGATACCTCGTTAGTATCACGTTTTTTTTGTATGATTTTTCCAAATGGAATGTAAACGAAAAAGTGAGTCTACGGTGAAGATAGCAAGAGCAATCATTCCAGCTACAGAAATTGTACTTGATAAATAATAATGAGCTTTCACAGAATCTCCAGTTAAAAAAGCATAGGCTGTTCGATACATTCCAGCTCCTGGAACTAATGGGAAAAATCCTGGAATAAAAAATACAGTCACGGGAGCCTTGAAAAATCTCGCTGCTAAATGTGAAAGAAAAGCTACCGTAAGTCCACTATAATACGTGGATAGTTCCATTCCAGCACTATCTAAAAATAAGAGGTAAATCCACCAACCAATACCACCGATAAGAGCGGTATATTTAATTAAACGCTTTGGTGCTTCAAACACAATACTACTAAAATAAACCGCAATCACTGAACTAATGACTTGAAACATCATAATGGATTTACACCTCCTCCAATTAATAGACCAATCGCTACCGCAATGGAAATAGATAGAGCAGTGACGGCTGCTTCTACCGCACGTGCAGTTCCAGAATTATAATCTCCTCGTAAAGTGTCCCGAATGGCATTTGTAATAGCTGTACCTGGTACGGCAGGCATAATTGCACCAATAATTGGAATTCCAATATGGATTGTCGGAAATATTGTTTCTTGAAGATAACAAATAATGACAACCATTGGAATAATGGAAATTAAATTTGTAATAAACATTCCTAATCCTAATTTGGCATCCAGTTTATAAATAAATGGAAGTACAATAGCTGCTAATCCAGCAACAAACATTTCTAATAAAGTTGCTCCATAAAGAGAAGCATAGCATCCACACATAATAATTAATCCAATATTTTTCAACCAATATGGATAATCCGACTCTTTTAAGTTTTGGAATTTTTCATAAGCAGTGTCGATATCGATTTCTCCACTGACTAATTGACGAGAGATACTATTGACTTTATAAATTCGATTTAAGTTTGTATCTCGATTTGGAACACGTCGGATTTCGGTAATACAATCAATGCAGTCATCGTCCAATGTTGCGAAGATTCCAGTAGCATTCGCAAATGCTTCGCAAGTGGCAAAATGAGAAGTAGATAAAATATAATTCATCGTTTCTTCTACACGATAACTTTCTGCATTGCATTCTAACATAATTTGACCTGCAAGCATGGCAGTATCCATCAATTTTTTAGCGTATTCTCGCATGATGAATCTCCTTTATAACGTAATAAGATTAGTATACCATAAGTTTAAAGCGTGTAAATAAGTCTTTCTATTTAACTGTGTTAATCATTAGACTATAACAGATGTAAATTTTTGAAGAATATTCTCTTAAACTAAAACTTAGTACTGTTTTTTAGATGAGATTTGTTGTATCATAGTTTATAGAAAATAATTGGAGGGATAGTTGTGGAACTATTTGAAGAATTGTCAAGCAAGATTAAAGGGAAAGGATTAAAAATTGTTTTCCCAGAAGGAAGCGAGCCTCGTATTTTAGGTGCTGTTGTACGTTTAAGAGCAGATGAATTATGTCATCCTATTTTATTAGGGAAAAAAGATGAAATTGAAGAAGTAGCGCAAAGACGTGGATTTAATTTACATGATATTACTATTATTGATCCAGAAACTTATGAAAACTTTGAAGCAGTAGTGGAAAGTTTTGTAGAACGTCGTAAAGGTAAAGCAACTCCAGAAGCTGCTCGTGAATTATTAACAGATGTGACTTATTTTGGAACAATGATGGTACATATGGGGTTAGCAGATGGATTAGTATCTGGTGCAGTTCACTCTACAGGAGACACTGTACGTCCAGCTTTACAAATTATTAAAACAAAACCTGGTGTATCACGTACTAGTGGTGCGTTTATTATGATTAATAGTGATAAATCTAAGAAATATTTATTCTCAGACTGCGCTATTAATATTAATCCTAATGCGCAAGAGTTGGCTGAAATTGCTGTTGAATCAGCTAAAACTGCTGAATTATTTGGGATTGAACCTAATGTTGCTTTATTAAGTTTTTCAACGAAAGGTTCAGCAAAATCTGAAGAGGCTTTAAAAGTAGCAGAAGCTGCTCGTATTGCGAAAGAATTAGCTCCTAACTACAATATTGATGGGGAATTACAATTTGATGCTGCGTTTGTACCAAGTGTTGGTAAACAAAAAGCTCCAGATTCATCAGTTGCAGGGGAAGCTACAGTATTTGTATTCCCTGAAATACAATCAGGAAATATTGGTTACAAAATTGCGCAACGTTTCGGTAACTTTGAAGCAATTGGACCAATCTTACAAGGGTTAAATAAACCAATTTCTGATTTGTCTCGTGGATGTAACGAAGAAGATGTTTATAAATTAGCAATCATTACTGCAAACCAAGCTTTAATGGAAGCTTAATCTAAAAAATAACGAAAGCATGGAATTATCGTTCCATGCTTTTTTTGCGTTTACAGAAACCCTAGAATAAACTTTTCAAAGGTAGCACGGACGCAAGCAGCTTCGCTTTGCGAATCTCATTGCTAAAATTTGAGCCTTAGGTCTCAAATTTTCCGGTAACAGAATCTGGCTTGCCAGTTTCTGTTACTACTGCTTCGGGAAAAGTTTAGTCTAGGGTTTCTGTTTTGGTTGTTACGTATCTAATTTTTTTCTTATATTCTGGACGTAGACATAAACTCTAGCCATGACTTTTCTTGTTATATGTTGTCACTAAAAGAGCGTCAAAATCATATAAAAGTAAGTAGTACAAAAATTTTATGTAGTGAAAGTAATAGAAGCAAGGGCTGGCTTCCATTATAGGTAAAAATCGAGACTAAGGCTCAATTTTTAGCCAAGAGACTCGCAGGGGCTACTGGCGACCACACAAACAAAAAATATTTTTACTACTTACTTTTATTTCGTTGATAAATATTGTAGTGAAAAAAACGTTCATCACATATAAAAAGCAAGAAGCAAAATTTTTTTGTAGCGAAAGTAATAGAAGCCAGGGATGGCTTCTATTACAGGCAAAATTTGAGACTTTAGGCTCAAATTTTAGCCAAGAGACCCGCAGGGGCTACTGGCGGCCACGCACACAAAAGAAATTTTGCTTCTTGCTTTTTATTCCGTAATAGGCTATCAATGCAAATTTTTATAAAAATATGGTACACTGAAAATAACATTGTGAAGAATTGAGGAGTCTATCGTGAAACAAAAATTATTACTATTAGATGGCAGTAGTTTAGCCTTTCGTGCTTTCTATTCCATCTTAGATCTAAACCGATTTAAAAACCAAAATGGATTACATACAAACGCATTGTATTCATTCCACCGAATGTTCAAAACAATCTTAGAACAAGAACAACCTACCCACGTATTAGTAGCTTGGGACGCAGGAAAAACAACTTTCCGTACAGAAATGTATGCAGAATACAAAGGTGGCAGAGCAAAAACACCATCAGAATTCAAAGAACAAATGCCATACTTCAACGTCTTATTAGATGCATGGGGAATCCCGCATTATCGCTTAAACCAATACGAAGCCGATGACATTATTGGAACATTAGCCCACCAAGCATCTAAAGAAGGATTTGAAGTAGTCGTCTTATCCGGAGACAAAGACTTAATCCAATTAGCAACTCCAGAAATTACCGTTAAAATAACTACAAAAGGAGTAAGCGAATTAGTTGAATACACTCCAGCATTTATCAACGAAAAATATGGACTAACACCAGAACAAATTATCGACATGAAAGGACTAATGGGCGACTCATCAGATAATTACCCAGGCGTAACAAAAGTGGGTGAAAAAACTGCCATTAAATTACTTCAAGAATACGGAAGTGTAGAAGGAATTTATGAACATGTCGAAGAAATGAAAAAAAGTAAGTTAAAAGACAATTTAATTCAAGATAAAGAATTAGCCTTCTTAAGTAAAACATTAGCAAGAATTGACATCAATTCCCCATTAGAAATTACCGTAGCAGATACCCTTCGAAAAGAAGAAAATGTCGAAGAATTAATAGCCTTTTATAAAGAAATGAGTTTCCAATCATTCCAAAAAGATTTACTCAATAAAAAAGGTGGGCAACTCGTTGAGGAAGAAACGATTGAAATTCAAAAAGTTCAATGGATTGAAACAATCACGGAAAAAGAATTGCAAGATGCAACAACCGTTCATTTTGAAACATTTGATAACAACTATCATGTTGCGCCGGTCTTGGCAGTTGCATTCGGAAATGAAAAACAAGTGTATGTCACTTCTATTGAATCAGCTGTTCAATCTGAAGTGTTCAAACAATGGTTAGCGGATGAAACGATTGAGAAAACGATGTTTGATACGAAAGCGATGAAAGTATTCGCAAATCGTTTTGGGCTAACAGTGGCAGGTGCAACATACGATGTTTCGCTATTAGCATACTTAGTGGATGCCAATGAAATCGTCAATGAAATTTATGATGTTGCGAAACGATTCGGTATTTCACTATTGAAAACTGATGAAGAAGTATATGGAAAAGGCGTTAAGATAAAAATTCCGGGAGAAAAAGAAGTATTTTGGAATCATTTAGCCGCTAAAATTTATGTACTTGCAACTTCTCCAAAACGTTTATTAAAACAATTGGAGGAAAATGAACAAATTCATTTATATTGGGAAATGGAATTACCATTGAGTGATATTTTAGCTCGAATGGAAATTGAAGGAATTCGAGTAGATCAGAACCGATTAATCGAAATGGGTGAACAATTCGAATCACGTCTCAAAGAAATTGAACAAACGATTTATGCATTTGCCGGAGAAGAATTTAATATTAATTCTCCAAAACAATTAGCCGTGATTTTGTTTGAAAAAATGAAATTACCAGTGATTAAGAAAACAAAAACAGGTTATTCAACGGCAGTAGATGTATTAGAAAAATTAGCTAATCAATCTCCAATGGTTGAGTCGTTATTAGAATATCGACAATTAAAGAAATTGACGACAACTTATATTGATGGGTTACAAACATATATCCGAGAAGATGGTAAAATTCATACACGTTTTGTACAAAACTTAACACAAACAGGTCGCCTAAGTTCTCAAGATCCTAATTTACAAAATATTCCAATTCGTACAGAAGAAGGAAGACAAGTTCGTTCAGCGTTTTTACCAAGTCGTCCAGATTGGAAGATTTTATCAAGCGACTATTCACAAATTGAGTTACGTGTATTAGCGCATATGGCAAATGATGTTCATATGATTGAGGCATTTAAAAATAATATAGATATTCACACGAATACAGCGATGCGTGTATTTGGAATTCAAAATCCTGAAGAAGTAACAAGTAGTATGAGAAGACAGGCGAAGGCTGTTAACTTTGGAATTGTGTATGGAATTAGTGATTATGGACTCTCACAAAATCTGAATATTCCACGTAAACAAGCAAAAGAATTTATTGACCGTTACTTAGAAGAATTCAAAGGCGTTAAAGACTATATGGAAAATATCGTAGCGGAAGCACGTCAAAAAGATTATGTGGAAACATTATTCTATCGCCGTCGCTATTTACCAGAAATTCATGCAAGTAATTTTAATATTCGTTCATTTGCAGAAAGAACAGCGATGAATTCACCGATTCAAGGAACTGCTGCGGATATTTTAAAAGTAGCTATGATTGAATTAGACCGTGAAATGCAAGAGAGAAATTTCCAAGCAAAATTATTATTACAAGTACACGATGAATTGATTTTTGAAGTACCAGAAGAAGAAGTCGAAAGTCTACAAAGCTTAGTAGAAGAAGTCATGGAAAATGCGGTAAGCTTATCCGTTCCATTAAAAGCAGATAGTAATATTGGTAATAATTGGTATGAAGCAAAATAAAAATGATGAGAGGAGAAACTATGAAGTATAAAAGAATTGTTTTCAAAGTAGGAACAAGTTCATTAACAAATCCAGATGGAAGCTTATCACGTGCAAAAGTGAAAGCTATAACGCAACAATTGGCTACTTTACATGAAGAAGGACATGAATTAATTTTAGTTTCTTCTGGGGCGATTGCTGCAGGATTCTCGTCTTTAGGATTTAAAAAACGTCCTACAAAAATTGCAGATAAGCAAGCTTCTGCTGCAGTAGGACAAGGATTATTATTAGAAGAATATACGTCTAATTTATTAATGAAAGGCATTGTTTCAGCGCAAATTTTATTAACGCAAGATGATTTTGTCGATAAACGTCGATACAATAATGCTCATCAAGCGTTATCTGTATTATTAACACGTCATGCAATTCCAATTATTAATGAAAATGATACAGTTTCAATCGAGGAATTAAAGGTTGGGGATAATGATACTTTAAGTGCGCAAGTAGCGGCAATGGTGCAAGCAGACTTATTAGTCCTATTAACAGATGTTGATGGCGTATATAATGATAATCCGTCAAAAAATCCAGAGGCAAAACGATTCGATACGATTGATGAAATTACTAAAGAACTAGTCGAAATGGCTGGTGGAGCGGGTTCAAGTAATGGAACAGGTGGAATGTATACGAAAATTAAAGCAGCGACGATTGCGACAATGGCGGGTGTTCCTGTCTATATTTGTTCATCCTTAAAAGAACAGGCACTGATCGAAGCAGCTCACCAAACCGTTGATGGAACGTATTTTACAGCGAAAGAAAAAGTGATGAAAACTCATAAGCAATGGTTAGCCTTGTATGCAAAAAGTAAAGGAAAATTAGTTGTTGATGCTGGAGCAAAACAAGCCTTACAAGAAGAAGGAAAGAGCTTGTTAATTTCAGGGGTGAAAGCTGTTGAGGGAGAGTTTTATGAATCTGAAATCGTGACAGTTGTAGATGAACATTATCAAGTGATTGGAAAAGGACAAACTCGCTTAAGTAAATACGCTATTGCACAACAATTATCGAAAAATAATCGGAAAGGAATTGTGATTCATCGAGATGATTGGATGACTATTTCCGGAGAGTTAGAACTATTAGAACAAGAATTTTAAGGAGGCATGCATATTGACTACACAACAATTATTAGAAACAGTGAATCGCTTTAAAAAAGAGATTAATATTGCTTCAACCAAGTCCAAAAATGAAGCGTTAGAAGCAATGGCGCTAGCTTTGTTAGAAGATACTGATGCTATTTTAAAAGTAAATGCATTAGACTTAGAAAAAGCTAAGGGACAGATTTCTGACGTGATGTTGGATCGTTTAAGATTAGATGAATCTAGAATCCAAGCAATGGCTGAAGGCATTCGACAAGTAGCTCAATTACCAGATCCAGTTGGAGAAATTATTGAAGAAACTGTTGGTGCACAAAATATTCAAATTAAGAAAAAGAGAGTGCCATTTGGTGTAATTGGAATTATTTATGAGAGTAGACCGAATGTTACGTCCGATGCAGTGGCATTATCGATCAAGAGTGGAAATGCAGTTGTATTAAGAGGTGGTAAGGAAGCTTATCAAAGTGCTTTTGCGATTGTGACAGCCTTGAAAAAGGGATTAGCAAAAACTAGTATTTCTCCAGAATGTATTCAATTAGTCAGTGATACGAGTCGAGAAAGTGCAATGGCATTAATGAAAGCAAAAGGCTATATTGATGTGTTAATCCCTCGAGGTGGTGCTGGATTAATTCGTGCAGTTATTGAAAATGCCATTGTTCCAGTCATTGAAACAGGTACTGGAATTGTGCATATTTATATTGATAAAGATGCTGATTTAGATAAAGCAATAAAGATTGTTGAAAATGCTAAAATGAGTCGTCCATCTGTATGTAATGCGATGGAAGTTTGCGTGGTTCATGAAGCCATTGCACCTCAATTTTTAGCGTTATTAAAAGAAACGTTAGTGGACAATCATAGTCCAGCAGTTGAGTTAAGAGTGGATGAAAAAGCAGCTCAATACATCTCAGGAGTGAAAGCTCAAAAAGAAGATTTCGACACAGAATTTTCTGATTACATTATGGCTGTAAAAGTCGTCAGTTCGATTGAAGAAGCAGTTGATCATATTGAAACACATAGTACTCATCATTCGGATGCGATAATTTCAGAATCAGATGATGCAATTGAATACTTTACAACGAGAGTGGATAGTGCAGCCGTTTATGTGAATGCTTCTACTCGATTTACCGATGGTGGAGAATTTGGCTTAGGATGTGAAATGGGTATTTCTACTCAAAAATTACATGCTAGAGGACCAATGGGCTTAAAAGAAATGACAACTTATAAATACATTGTGTATGGAGAAGGTCAGGTGAGATAAGATGGCAATTATTGGAGTTATTGGATTAGGAAATATGGGGAGTGTTATAGCAACAATTCTTGCCAAAGAAACAACTAATAATTTATTACTGGCAAATCGTACAGCTGAAAAAGCAAAAAAATTAGCAGTGACATTAGATGCAACAGCAGTTAGCAATAGGGAAGTATTTGAAAGAGCTGATATTATTTTTATAGGCGTTAAACCGCATCAAATTCAAAAGCTATTAGAAGAAAATAATGAGATACTAGAAAAAAGAGAATCCATCCTATTGATTAGTATGGCAGCTGGAGTGACTTTGGAACAATTAGAGTCAATGACAGATATTCGTCATCGTTGGATTCGTATGATGCCAAATACACCGTTAGAAGTAGCAGAAGGTGTCATTAGTTTTTCTCTAGGGAAAAATGTGACCACACCGTATAAAGAGGAATTTGTTCGTTTGCTTCAAAGTGCAGGTTTATTAATAGAATTACCGGAATCTCAAATCGATGCTGCTACAGCATTAGCAGGTTGTGGTCCAGCTTTTGTTTATATGTTTATTGAAGCATTAGCAGAAGCTGGAGTGAGTATGGGCTTATCTAGAGAAGTTGCACTGCAATTAGCGACCCAAACAGTGAAAGGATCAGCAAGTATGGTAGCTGAAACAAATGAGCATCCTACCGTATTAAAAGAAAAAGTTTGCAGCCCTGGTGGTTCGACGATTGCTGGAGTGATTTCATTAGAGCAAACAGGATTTCGATCAAGTGTCATCGAAGCAACAAGACGTGCCAAACAAAGAACAGAAGAATTAGGTCAATGAAGAAGTTAAATGGGATACCCTCTTGATTAGTTGTGAAAAAAATAAAACAAATATACACTACAATTAATCATATGAATTGAGTTTGTGAGATTTTTGTAGTATAATTTCTGAGTTGAAAAGAGGTTTGAGTGATGGAAATTCCCTTTTTAAGCGTATTCCATCACTTTCATTTTGTTACAAATTGGAGGAAAACATGAAATTAAGAAATGATATTCGTAATATTGCCATTATCGCTCACGTTGACCATGGTAAAACAACATTAGTAGACGAATTATTAAAACAATCCGAAACACTGGATGCACGTACAGAATTATCAGAACGTGCAATGGACTCAAACGATATTGAACGTGAACGTGGTATTACGATTTTAGCGAAAAATACTGCTGTTCAATATAAAGGTACTCGTATTAACATCATGGATACACCAGGACATGCGGACTTCGGTGGAGAAGTAGAACGTATTATGAAAATGGTGGATGGAGTAGTTTTAGTGGTAGATGCTTATGAAGGAACAATGCCTCAAACACGTTTCGTATTGAAAAAAGCATTAGAACAACATTTAACACCTATCGTAGTAGTAAATAAAATCGACCGTGACGCTGCTCGTCCAGAAGAAGTAGTCGATGAAGTATTAGAATTATTTATCGAATTAGGAGCAGATGATGATCAATTAGAATTCCCTGTAGTGTATGCTTCAGCCTTAAATGGAACTTCTAGTATGTCAGATAATCCTGCAGATCAAGAACAAACAATGGATTATTTATTCGATACAATTATCGAACATATTCCTGCACCAATTGATAATTCAGATGAGCCTTTACAATTCCAAGTGTCATTATTAGACTATAATGATTATGTAGGACGTATCGGTATCGGACGTGTATTCCGTGGAACTGTAAAAGTGGGTGACCAAGTATCTCTATTAAAATTAGATGGAACGAAGAAAAACTTCCGTGTTACAAAATTATTTGGTTTCTTCGGATTAAACCGTTTAGAAATTAATGAAGCAAAAGCAGGGGACTTAATCGCTGTTTCAGGGATGGAAGATATCTTCGTTGGGGAAACTGTAACACCAGTAGATGCACAAGAATCATTACCAGTGTTACACATTGATGAACCAACATTACAAATGACATTCTTGACAAATAACTCACCATTTGCAGGACGTGAAGGTAAATATGTAACAGCACGTAAAATTGAAGAACGTTTAATGCGTGAATTACAAACAGACGTATCTTTAAAAGTAGAACCAACAGATTCACCAGATGCATGGATTGTATCAGGACGTGGAGAATTACACTTATCAATTTTAATTGAAAATATGCGTCGTGAAGGATATGAATTACAAGTATCTCGTCCAGAAGTAATTATTAAAGAAATTGATGGCGTAAAATGTGAACCATTTGAACGTGTACAAATTGATACTCCAGAAGAATACATGGGTTCAATTATTGAATCATTAAGTAACCGTAAAGGTGAAATGCAAGATATGCAACATAGTGAAAATGGACAAGTACGTATCGTATTCTTAGTACCAGCTCGTGGATTATTAGGATATACAACTGAGTTCTTATCAATGACTCGTGGATACGGAATTATGAACCACACATTCGATCAATATTTACCATATATTGCTGCAAATATTGGCGGACGTAGAAATGGTGCATTAGTATCTACAGATACTGGTAAATCAACAACTTACGGAATTATGGGTGTTGAAGACCGTGGAGTTATCTTCACTGAACCAGGTACAGAAATTTATGAAGGAATGATTGTTGGGGAACACTCTCGTGAAAATGACTTAGCAGTTAATATTACGAAAGCAAAACAACAAACGAATATTCGTTCAGCAACGAAAGACCAAACTTCTGTGATTAAAACACCGAAGAAATTATCATTAGAAGAATCATTAGAATTCTTATCAGATGATGAATATTGCGAAATTACACCAGAAACTATTCGTTTAAGAAAACAAATCTTAAACAAAGGTGAGCGTGAAAAAGCTAATAAACGTAAAAAACAAGCGGAAGCTGAGAATAATTAATATAGAAAGTAAGAATAGAAATTGACTTTGCTGATAGTAGCTATGGCTTTTCCGGTGATAAAATCCATTAATGGATTTTATCACTAGAGCTACTATGCAAAGTCATTTTCTATTCAGACGTATTATTATTTGGAAAACGTATAAAATTTGACTTTGCTAATAGTAACTATGGCGTGAGCAGTTTCGTTGAAACGAGTCTCATTGCTAAAGCTATTATGCAAGGTCTTTTTCTATTTTAAACGTGTTTTTATAAAAGGATAATAATAACTTTTGATTACCGTTTTCAAATTGGAGTCGGTATTTTTTGTGACTTTTAGTCTGTCACGCTTTGTAAGTGGACGTCGAAGGTTATACTACTAACATTTGGGTGCAGAGGGTTATTATGTAAGTATAGTAGGACTTAATGAAGCTACTGTAAGAAAAATATTTAGAAATCGATACATTAAGTGTAAAAGAGTATAAGGATTCTTTTAGGGATAATGGTAAGTAATACAAACACCTCTTTAAGAGGCGAGTAACATGTCCAAAGTAATAAGACTTGTAATTTGGGTTTATAACTCCTATTCCTCCACAGTTAGATGGGTGATCATGATTAAAATGTATGATAAATGTAAGAGTAAAAAGAGCAAATATTTTTATATTTTTAAGGCAAAATATTTGACAAAATTTTCGGGGGGGGGGGGGTAGAATATAGTTTACTTATTTTATTTTGATGTGAAAATGTTAGGTAAGAATAATCAATTTGTGAATCAAAAATAGGCTGGTAGAAAATTTGAAAAATATTCTATCAAAATATTAAAAGTCGGATTTGCTTGTGTTCTAGTCGAATCTGGCTTCTTTTTAGGATTCCATGTTGAAGTTAGTGAGGTGAATAAACCTGTAACAAATGAAGTTGTTAGTTCATCAGCAAAAGAAAATAATGAAAAAGTTGTTACAGTTGAAGATAAATCAATTGAAACAACTCCATTTACTGAAAATAAACTTGTGGAAGTAAAAATTCAAATCTTACAGTAAAAAAAGCAAGTTCAACAGAAGTAAAGCCTTCTGTAGTAGTTGAAAAAATAGAACAACTATCTGTGGAGAAAAAGATACGGTCGAAATCAGTGAATTAAATGAATATATTATAAAAAATTGATGTTTAAAAAAAATGTTAAAATAATATTCCGTATTTTGTAATATGAGAGTTAAGAAAGGGTACAAATAATGTTAGGCAAGAATAATCAATTTATGAATCAAAAAAAGTCCGGTAGAAAATTTGAAAAATATTCTATCAAGAAATTAAAAGTAGGAGCTGCCAGTGTATTAGTAGGGGCAGGATTCTTTTTAGGATTTCATGTTGAAGCTAGTGAAGTGAATGAGCCAGCAACAAATGAAGTTGTAAGTTCATCACCAAAGGATCAAAAAGAAAAGGTGAGCGAAGCTCCAAAGGTAGTTGCAGAAATTGAAGAGAAAACAAATCAAGCAACTCCAGCTGTTGACAATCAATTAGTAGAAGAAAAAAATACTAATGTAGCAACAGAAAAAGAAACTCCGGTAGAAGAAAAAAATTCTACTATTGTAGAAAAAGCAGAACAGCCGACTGATGAGAAGAAAGCTACAGTTGAGACAAGTAAATTAGTAGATAAAATGACAGCTTTACAAGAACAAGTAGATCGTGTTCGCTCAAATGAAAAGCAAAAAAGCCTTGTTGAGAAAGCTGAAAAATTATTAGAAGAAGCAAAAGCTTTACAAAAATCATCGTCTGCGACACAACCAGAAGTAGATGCTAAAACAAAAGAAATTAGCTCATTAACTTCTATCTTAAAATCAATTAAAGCTGAAGAGACTTCTAAAGAAAACAAAAATCAAGATAGCCGTAATGGTAAAAAGATGGAAGAAGGAACTGGTTTCCGTACTGGAGGAGTAACAGCCCAAGCTTTGACAGGGTCAATTCATTTTGATACATCGAAAGGGCCAACAGAAAAACGAATTCCGGTAGCAAATAATGGTGACGGTGAACGTGTCATTAATATGGCGATTACTTATTCAGCTTCTTCAAATGATACAGTTACAGATGGTAAAGTACGTGTAACTATTCCAAAGGCTTTTCTTCATTCTGACAAAAAACCAGTATTTACAAATTCATCTTTTGTTAAAAGTACAGATGACCGTTCTACAGCTACTGATTATGTTTATGATTTAAATTTAAATCCAATGGCTGGTGGATCTGTTGCGGAAAGTTTATTAAAACTTTATGTAGGAACATCTATAAAGAATGCACCATCAAAAGATGATTCACTACCAGTGAAGACAGAGTTTATCAGTGGTGAAAATGTCTTATCTACAAAAACAGCAACAGCTACTTTTGACTATCTATCAGAGATTATTTATCGTGAAAAAGATACAAGAGAAAAATTGGTGAAAAATTATTTATCACAGGACCAACGTGAATACAAACTCGGTTCTGTTGTTGATGGTAAATTAGTTCCTGTAAAAAGTACTTTTAGAATTCCAGCAATTATGACAAGTGAACCATTCTTCAATAATAGAGAAGCTGATGAGTGGAATACAAATGGTAATGGTCGATTAACAAGTTATGATTATACAATTAGTGGAATTCCAGAGTTTTTAGAATTAGACCCTAATGCTCCTAATAATTCAAAATGGACACTAGAAAATGGAGTAGCTACCTTACATCCAGATCAAACACGTGGAATTGATAATAATTTAGTCTATGCTGGACCTGTATTAAAATTAAAAGAGGGTGCCTTAAGTACACCAGAGGAAATTGCAAAGGTTATTGAATCTAATGGAACAAAAGGCTATAATGCTAAAATTGTTTATAAAGCTGTAGGGCATAGACCAGACGGTTCATCATTCACACAAACTCTAGAAGATCCTGATGGTTTTAGAATCTATGCGGGTGATGGTGCTCCTTCGATTGGTAATATGGATGATTACATTAACACACCATCGAATCAAAGACTATTTTCAAATGCTAGTAATGTAGATAAATTTAGCGCAACATATACAGTTCCATATAGTAAATTAAAAGCAGATGGTGGAACATTACCAAGTCAATATTTAAGCTATCTTATTCCGAAAGATCAAGAAGGAAATTATTTTACTAGATTTAAAATGTATCAAATTGCAACGAATGAATTAGAAAATGGAAATGCCGGATTAAAAGGATACCATGCAGGATATACAGATTTACGTGGGCAATTTAAAGAAAACTTTAAGTTATATGGAGTCAATGAGAATAACCAGGCGGAATTAATTAAAGAATATATGAATATTAATGAATTATTTAGTGAAATTACTATTAATCCAGATAAAAGATATAATCATTTAATTTTAAAAACTCCTGGAATTGTTGATGAACTACAAAATAGAGAGCAAGCTTCTAAAACAATTATAGGATTAACAACAGATTTAGATGTAACGGTAGGTACTTGGAAAGAAAAAGCAAAAGATCCAAATATTCAGCGTTATGAAGATAAAATTTCTCAAGTTTTATCGGCTGAAAACACATTAGAAAGTGCTGTTGCAACACAACGCCCTAATACGGGAGCAAGTAATCCAGCAGTACACACAAAAGAAGCGACAACATTACGTTTATCAATGGATCAAATTGGTAAACAGGACTTGTCAAAAGATAATTTAACACGAGGAAAGAATATTCCAATTACAGTAAGTTATGAAGCACCAGATTATTTTTACTTAGCAGAATCTGATAAAAATGGTATAAAAACATATGACTTACAAAAATTAGATCCAAATATTAATAAAACAAGTGTAATGTTACTAGCAGATCCAAAGTTACCATTGAAAGACTTTAGATTAACAGCGGACAATCGTTTATTATCAAGTACAGCAATTTATTATGGTGGAGTAAATAGTAATGATGCTAATGGTACTTATAATCAAATAAAAGAAAATTATGATACTGTAAATCCAACGCGTATTATTGAAAATTATAAAGGAACTGGTAAACGTGCCTATATTTTTGAATCAAAAGATTTAGGGTTATCTAGCTATGATTTAAACAAAGGTGGATGGATTAAAGGTGGAACTTATAAACCAGCGGCATTAACTTTTGAAGTAGAAAATAATGGTCAAATAGAAAGTGGAACTTATACTATTGACTCTTATCTTGTGTGGAATAGTGATGCTGAAACTTTATTTGGTAATGATCGTTCTTTAAATGCAAATTATGTAGAAGGACA
>NZ_CAUPZT010000011.1:0-44815 GCF_963515615.1 uncultured Granulicatella sp.
ACGAAAGCCATTTTCAAAAGAACATTATTCTGTTTTTGAACAGGAAAGTTATCGTGGAAAAAATAATCCTAATCAATATCCTGAACAATTGTATCAAAAGACTCAACTACAAGAAGGAATCCTTTATTTAGGGAAGGATAGAAATTTTATTTATGTTCAAATTGGGAATGACTCTTATAAAGTATCGAAAGATTTATTAGAAATAGGAGATACAGTTTCTTCAGCTAGTCGAATTGCTACACAGTATGTGTTAAAAGATGAGAGATTTACACAAGAGGGATTTGTAAAGGCATCAGCAATATTCTTAGAAAAAATCGTGATTCCAAAACAATTAGAGAGTCAAGAAGTGGACGCTTCAATTGCTAAATCTTTAAAATCTAGTACGAAAAAGATGGGGATATGGACGATTTCATAATGCTTTTTATGTGGTGTAAATAAGTGTATAATACAGTATTTATCAATAGTAATGAACTGCTTCTATTTTAAAAGCAAGAAGTAGAAGAGGAGTAAATTGAAATAATTTCTTGTAACAAAAGTTTGTGTTTCATAGAATATATAGATTAGTAATTGTTTTAATAGAGAAGTTAAATGATATGTTATATAATAGAGTTAAGGTCAAGGAAACATCTTTGACCCTACCCCATCCTTAAAAGAGAGGGGGTGAAAAGTATGAGAAAAATTTTTGAATGGTTTGATAACATCGAACCATTCAAAAAATCGGAAATAGTTTTAAAACTAGTCCGCTAGTATACTTTTTACTTAGGGGGAACTGTTAAAGGTTTCCACCTTACTTTTAAGGTCATTATAACAGAAAAATGAAAAAATGTGAATAAATTAAATTTAAGAATAAATAAAAGGATAGCATGGAATAAAGAGTTAATGATTGCGGAATTTATAACAAAAGAGACGATGAAAATCGTCTCTTTTACTATAGTGTATTCAATTTTTCAATTATCATTTGTCCAATTCGTTCAACATCTCTTTGGCTCCCTCGTAATTCGAATTCGTCTAATACGGGGAAGTGGAATCGCTCAGAATATTGGCGAGCGGTTAAACAAAATTGCTTGTTAAAGTTTCGATTTCCACTACCGACAATGCCAAAACATTTTTTGTAATTATCATGATAAGCAAGGAAATCTCCAAGAGGATTGGTTAGAATTTCAGTATCCCCGTTATCAACACCATTTCCACCTTCTAAATAAGTTGGAAGGAAAGCAATAGTAGGATGCTCTAATTCAAAAAATTCTATATGATCCCGAATGATATCTTTAACATTGATTAATTGGATTTGTAAAGAGGACTGTTGAAATTTAAAATACTCGACTAATTTTGTAACAAGACTATGAGTGTTCCCTGTTAAGCTAATATATGCGATTGATAATGATTGAGTCATAAAATCCCTCCCTTTTGTATTATCATAGCATAAATAAATGAAAAAACAATGGAATTTCTTGAATCTTGAAATGCGAAAATACATAAGACCTTGCTTTTCAAAAACTGTAAAATCAGCTATAATACTAAAGAAACGTTTGAAAATATAGAAGTGGAGTTATTAACATGTAAAATCGGCTATAATACTAAAGAAACGATTAGAAAAAAATATAGAAGTGGAGTTATATACATGTCAAATCAATTAGCTGCAGAAGTATCTTCACGTAAGACTTTTGCCATTATTTCTCACCCGGATGCGGGGAAAACAACGATTACTGAACAATTACTATTATATGGTGGAGCGATTCGTCAAGCAGGTACTGTTAAAGGGAAAAAGACTGGTAAATTCGCAAAATCAGACTGGATGGAAATTGAAAAACAACGTGGGATTTCTGTAACGAGTTCTGTGATGCAAGTGGAATATGATGGGAATCATATTAATATCGTAGATACACCAGGACACGAGGATTTCTCTGAAGATACGTATCGTACATTGATGGCGGTAGATAGTGCAGTTATGGTCATTGATAGTGCCAAAGGGATTGAGCCTCAAACAAAGAAATTATTCGAAGTTTGTAGTATGCGTGGCATTCCAATTTTTACATTTATTAATAAATTAGACCGTGATGGTCGTGAACCATTAGAGTTAATTGCTGAATTAGAAGAAGTATTAGGCATTGATGCTTATCCAATGAACTGGCCAATGGGGATGGGAAAAACATTTTTAGGGCTATACGATATTTATAATAAGCGTGTAGAATTAATGCATCCTGAAGAAAATGGCGACAATGACTTCTTACCATTAAATGAAGATGGAGAAGTGGAAGGGGATTATGCGTTCAAACAATCGACTTTATATGAACAGGCGATTGAAGATGCTCAATTATTATTAGAAGCAGGAAATGATTTTAGTGAAGAAGCGATTGCGAATGGAAAATTAACACCAGTATTCTTCGGTTCTGCCTTAACAGGGTTTGGAGTACAAACATTTTTAGATGCCTTTGTGGATTTTGCGCCAAGTCCTTCAGCTAAGAAAACAGAATCTGGTGAAAAAGTTGAACCATTAGAAGAACAATTTAGTGGATTTATTTTCAAAATTCAAGCAAATATGAATCCAGCTCACCGAGATCGTATTGCGTTTGTAAGAATTTGTTCTGGAGAATTTACACCGGGAATGGATATTACCGTAAATCGTTCTCAAAAGAAAATGAAATTATCTCATACAACGCAATTTATGGCAGATGCTCGTGAAACGGTAAAAGCAGCAGTTGCTGGGGATATTATCGGGTTATATGATACAGGGAATTTCCAAATCGGAGATACGATTTATAGTGGAAAACAAGCCATTCAATTTGAACCACTGCCACAATTTACACCGGAATTGTTCAATAAAGTTGCTGCAAAAAATGTGATGAAGCAAAAATCATTCCATAAGGGAATTGAGCAATTAGTGCAAGAAGGAGCCATCCAATTATATAAAACTTACCATACGGGTGAATATATTCTTGGAGCGGTTGGTCAATTACAATTTGAAGTATTCCAATATCGTTTAATGAATGAATATAATGCGGAAGTTGTAATGACTCCAATCGGAAGCAAAATTGCTCGTTGGATTGATGAAGCAGACTTGGATCCTAATATGTCTTCAAGTCGTAACTTATTATGCAGAGATAGATTCGATCAGCCAGTCTTCTTATTTGAAAATCAATTTGCGTTAAATTGGTTTAAAGATAAACATCCATCGATTGAATTAAAATCATTATTCTAATAAAACTTACCGTAGAGGAAGAAATTTCTCTACGGTTTTCTTTCGTGTTTTCATAAGTTTAGGGAAATCTAACTGATTTTCAAGCGAAAATATGATACACTAATGCAGTAGGAGTTGGAGATTATGAAAAAGAAAGCAAATATTAAAACAAATGCCATTCGTATGGTAGAACGTCAAAAAGTTCCGTATCAAATTTTTGAATATGAATGGGATGAAGAACATTTAGATGCCATTCATGTGAGTGAACAAATGGGCATTTCAGTGGATCAAGTTTATAAAACAATTGTATTACATGGGGATAAAACGGGTTATTTAGTAGCTTGTGTCGCAGCTGACCATGAATTGAATTTAAAGGCTTTAGCAAAAGCTTCTAATAATAAAAAAGTAGAACTAATCCCTGTATCTCAATTAGAAAGTTTGACTGGATATGTTCGAGGAGGGTGTTCACCTGTCGGAATGAAGAAAAGTTTTCCAACTTATATTGACTTACGTGCTAAAGAACAAGAGACAATTCGAGTTTCTGCAGGTAAGAGAGGAATACAAATGGAATTAAAACCACAAGATTTACAACAGCTAACGAGAGCTGAATGGTTTGATAATTTAGAAAATTAACCGAAGAAAGGATTTTATATGAGCGAAGTAAAAGAAGAAACAACCATGACTGAACTAAATGAAGTTTTAGAAGAAATCGTTGCAACACAAGAACAGGAAGTGGAACGTGTCGTATTTTGGGTAGACGAAACTCATGTCAAAATTAAAGAAGTCCATTATGAAATTGTTGAGGATTATCGTGAAGGATTTGAATTAGATGCCTTTAATGCACGTTACCAAGATATATTTGATAAATATGAATACATTGTTGGTGATTGGGGACATGAAAAATTACGTCTAAAAGGATTTTATGAATCAAAAAATCGACTAGCTACTCCGGACAAGGATATTGCTTGTTTACAAGAGTATCTATACGAATTTTGTAATTTTGGATGTCGTTATTTTGTACTCCAGAGAGATCCAAATGTAAAACCAGTAGCTGTAGAAGAAGAAGGAATTCCAAAACGTCCAAAAAATAAACAACAAAAACGAAATACGAAGCGTTTTAATAATGAACGAGTGGAAGACAAGAACTTTAAAGGAAACTCACAAAAAAATAATCGTTTTAATTCTAAAAAACGTAATTATGATCTGAAAGAAGCACCAAAACAAGATTTTGGTTTGAAAGAAATGACACATAAAGAAAGTTTACATTTGGAGAGTCAATCTTCTCTACAACCAATGAAAAATAAACGTCAAAATCGTAATTTTTCAATGAAGGAAGTTGATCAAACAAAGTTTCAAAAAAATGCACCGATGAAGCAAAAAAATAATCATCCTAATAAGAGATTTGATATTCGAGAAAAACCACAAAAAAGAGGGAATTAGCATGTATAAAGCATATTTTATTGATTTAGATGGAACAATGTATAAAGGAAAAGAACGTATTCCTACAGCAGAAGACTTTATTTGTCGCTTACAAGCAGCCAATATTCCGTTTTTATTTGTAACGAATAATGCTACAAAAACACCACAACAAGTCGCTGATAACTTGAGAGAAAATTATGGAGTAGAAGTGACTAAAAATGAAGTGTATACAAGTGGAGTCGCTGCCATGGACTTTTTAGACAGTCAAAATTTTGGCAAAAAATTAATGATTGTTGGAGAAGAAGCATTAAAAACTCAAGCAGTAGAACGAGGATATGAACTTGTAGGGGACAATCCAGATGTTGTTTTACAGTCATTAAATCGTGATACAACATACGCTGAATTAGAAGCTGCTACTTTAGCGATTCGTGCGGGAGCAAAATTTGTTGTAACAAATATCGACTCTAATCTTCCAAGTGAAAAAGGATTTATTCCAGGATCAGGTTCTATTACAGCATTTTTAAAAATGTCTACACAACAAGAGCCAATTGTGATGGGAAAACCAAGCAGTATTATTATGGAATCAGCTTTAAACTATTTAAATCAACAATATCCAGAACAACATTTTACAAAAGAAGATATTGCAATGGTGGGAGATAACTACCAAACAGATATTCAAGCTGGAATTCAATATGGAATGGACACTTTAATGGTTCTAACAGGATTTTCTACAAGAGAAGATTTAGAAGGAGTAGCACAACCTACGCATCTAGTGAATAATTTAAGTGAGTGGAAGGTATAAGAATGTCTACAACTATTAAAAGATGGAGTTTTTCTATTGTAATAGCATTATTCTTATTAAGTACAGCAATTACCTTTGTCATCTTTTTTGAACCATTATTTCGAGGAGTTATTTTATTATTTGGCTTAGAACAGCATAGTGGAATTTCTACAGCAACATTAATGGAGAATTATCATGTCTTAATTTCTTACTTAACGAGACCATGGATTAAGGAATTAGTGATGCCAGATTTTCCGAGTTCTCCTCAAGGATTATTTCATTTTGAAGAAGTGAAACGATTATTCATGATTAATTTTGTCATTGCAGCTATTTCTACGATTGTTTCACTTGTTTTGATAAGAAGGTTAAAAAAAGAAAGAAAATTATTCCTATTACTCACTCCATTAAAAGGAATATTATATGCTACACTATTATTTGTCGTCTGTTTAGTAAGCTTTTTCGATGTTATTTTTGTAAAATTCCACGAATTATTTTTCCATAATTCAGCATGGATTTTTGATCCAAAATTAGATCCTATTATTGAAGTATTGCCAGAAGAATTTTTTATGATTTGCTTTTTAATTGTATTTCTATGGCTTGTCTTTGGAATTATAGGGATCCGAAGATGGATTCGAAAGCAAGAACAGATGTAAATATTTTAAGCACTTAGTTCAAAAAAACTAGGTGCTTTTTGTATGGAATTTGACATAATAAATACAAGTTAACACTTGTTTGAAAGCGATTAACGTTTTATAATAAAGTAAAAGAAAGAGGTATTATTATTGAATAATAGAATAAAAAGTAGGTGTGTACAAATGAAAATTTATTCAACTGGAATTTTGTCATTTTTAGCTACCGTTATTGCGCTTCTGACAAATACACAATTAAGACAGAATTTCAATATGGAATACCCTATTTTATTTGTAAGTGGGCAAGTATTATGTTGGAGTTGTTTTTTAGTTCTTACAATATATATTTTTAAGAACTGGGGTAATGATTCTTCCAATTCTAACTGGAATTTATTTCGTTCAGTTATCATATGTGTATGTATCTATTGTATCGCCTATACTAAATTAGATTATGCTTTTCTAATCATTCTCATTGTGGGAATAACTCATACCTATTTTGTTCGAAAAAAATTGATTAAATAGAGAACCTGAAAAATCCAAAATAACTAAGTAGCAATGTGTTACTTAGTTATTTTTTATGGATTTTATTTGTTAAATACATTTTTGTCATACTCAAAAAAATTAAAACATGGTATGATAACGAGGAAGAGAATAATGACCGAGGGAGAAAGTATGAAAATATCAGTAGTGATTCCTTTTTATAATGAGGAAAGAATGATTGAAAAAATGTACAGTGAATTAGTTCATGTACTAAATCAACAAACAACAGAAGAATTTGAAATTATTTTAATTGATGATGGAAGTAAAGATAAAACTTTTGAAAAAATAGTAGAAATTGCCAAAAATGATGAGAGAGTTCGTTATTTAAGTTTTAGCCGTAATTTTGGGAAAGAAGCGGGAACAATTGCTGGATTACAATATGCAACGGGTGAAGCGGTGATATTAATGGATGGAGATTTACAACATCCGCCTGCACTTGTTCCTAAAATGATTGAAGCTTACCGTGAAGGCTATGATGTCGTCAGCGGTCGTAGAACAAGAACCGGTGAAAGCCAATTTCGTACTTTTCTAGCGAATTGTTTTTATAAATTAGCCAATAGACTAATGGATACACCTTTAACAGATGGAATTTCTGAGTTTCGTTTATTTAGTCGAAAAGCTGTACGAGCGATTTTATCATTGAATGAATATAATCGTTTTTCAAAAGGACTTTTCTCATGGATTGGTTTCAAGGAAAAAGTCATTGAATATGAAAATCATGTACGTGAAATTGGAGAAACGAAATATTCTTTAAAATTCTCATGGAATTATGCCATTCAAGGGATTTTATCATTTAATGATAAACCATTACGTGCGTGTATTAATTTAGGGCTGGGGTGTTTATTAATATCTGTGCTATATATCGTGTGGATGTTTATTAAATATATGATTGATCCAACTTCCTTAGTGAGTGGCTATTTTACAACGATTTTTGCAGTTGTCTTATTAGGGGGGATTCAGTTAATCTCTATTGGAGTTTTAGGAGAATATATTGGAAAAATTTATTATGAAGTGAAAAAACGTCCTCACTATTTAGTGGATCAAACGAATTTTGAGGAGGAGAAAGATGAGTAAAAAGAAAGTAGTTTACTTAACGAGTTTTTTTCTACCAATTGGCATTATGCTTGTTTCGTGGATGATTAATGGATTTTTCCCATTTGGTGCAAAATCACTAATGGCAGTAGATTTTAATGCGCAATATATTGGTTTATATGCTTATTTGAAACATTTCTTCTTAAATGGAGATTGGAATAGCTTTTTCTATTCCTTTTCAAAATCTATTGGTGGAGGAATGCTGGGTATTTGGGGATTTAATTTAATTAGTCCATTTAATCTATTGTATTTCTTCTTTTCAGAACAAAATTTTCAATGGGCAGTGATGTTAGCCATTGGTCTTCGCTATGGAGTGATGGGACTTACTTGGACACATTTTTTTGTGAAGCGATATAATGGGTTAGAAAAAAATCCAGCATTTCTTCCTATATTTGGAAGTTTGTATGCTCTGAATGGTTTTAATGTCAGTTATCAAATGAATCCAATCTTTTATGATGGTATGATTATGTTACCACTTGTATTAATGGGTGTAGAAGAAGTTTTGGATAGAACAGGTGCTAAACGGTATGTTCTATTGTTAGCTTTAGCGTTATTACTGCATTTTTACATGGGATATATGATTTGTATTTTTGTAGTTATCTATGCCTTATTTTACTTATTGAAATCAAAAGATAGAACGTTTAAACAAGGGTTTATTCAATTGCTTCAACTAGGATTTTACTCAATTTTAGCTGTTGGATTAGTGGCATTTATTCTTGTTCCGATTTTGATGAGTTTAGTTTCAACTAAGGGTGGACTTGAAAGTAAGTTATTATTTGAATGGAAATTACAAATTGATCCATTAGATATGTTTTCTAAATTATTTTTAGGAGCATTTGATAATTCTTCATGGCCAGCAGGTCCAAATTTACCGAATATTTATGTGGGCTCACTAGGAATAATGGGGACGATTTATTATTTTATCAGTCCCACTATTCAATGGAGAGAGAAAGTAGCTTCACTTGGAGTTTTAACTATTTTTATCCTATCTTGTGTCCATGAATTTACGAGTAAATTATGGCATATGGGACAAAATCCAGCAGGATTCTTCTATCGCTTCTCTTGGATTATGGCATTTTTCTTAGTTTATTTAGCGTATTTAGCTTTAAGAGAAGTCGAGCAATTACATTGGAAACCGTCCATTGTTATTGCAGGAGGGACATTAGTGATGTTTGCGATCGTAATGACAAGACAGTATTCTTTCTTAATTGTTCCACAAAAAATTGCGACAGTGGCATTAATTTTTGTGATGTTATCGATTTTAGTATGGCCTCAAATCAATAAAAGATGGGCATTTTTAGCAGCAGTCACAGCGATTGAATTAATGATGAATGCAACGATTGTCCAATCGAGAGTAGGATATACAGATGCATATAAATATCAAGATGCAGTCAAACAATTACAAACAGCAGTAGCACCTATTCGACCAAATGATAAGGAATTTTATCGTATTCAAGGAAGTTTTCATTTAAGTAAAAATGATCCCTTTATGGCAGACTATCCAGGAATGTCTGTATTTAGTTCCAATCTTGAAAATGCCACAAGAGATTTATTTGAACAATTAGGCAATACCGGCATTAATGCGACCACATATTACTATGGAACACCATTAAGTGATGCCATTTTTAGTTTGAAATATTGGATGACACCCAAGCCCGTATACACGAAAGATTATCCAGATACAACTAAAATGTATGTATTTGGAAACTATGCAACTCGTTTCGATTTAACAGAAAACACGCCAGTTGTATATGATAAAGAGCGTACAGAAGTATTTCAAATTCCACAAACTCTTCCGATAGCATTCGGAGTGAATGAAACATTAGCTTCATTAGAATTAAGAATGAATCAACCCATTCAAAACTATAATAAAATTACAGCAGCTCAATTAGGAGAAGACGTTAAATATTTGGAGATGTTAGCAGCAAATGATATTACAACGGATAATTTTCAAGTAACCGATCGAACAGAAACATATCGTAGAATTGATTCAAGTAAACCAGCTAGTATCACCTATCATTTAACGCCACAAACAGATGAAGAATATTGGGTTACGTTACCAACCCGTTTTTCAAGAACGGATACAAATCTTATTCGAATTTTTCTGAATGGAGAAGAATATCATTTCTTAAATAATTATCAAGCGACTCAATTAGTCAATATTGCTTCGCAATCAATGGATAAGCCAATTGAATTTAAAATCGAAGTGAATACGGACGAAGATTACTCCTTTAGTGGCGTTCGATTGGTTAAATCTAATCACTCTGTTTCCAATCGTTTTATTCAGGAACGTCAAATTCAAGCATTGAAACTTACTCATTGGGATAATTCTCATATTCAAGGTACCGTTACAATTACAGATGATAGTAGTGTCATGTTTACTTCGATTCCATACGATAAAGGTTGGATTGTAAAAGTCGATGGAAAAGTCGTTGAAACAAGAAAAATTTGGAATAGTTTACTAGGTTTTGCGATTACGAATGGGGAACACACAATTGAATTAAGATTCATTCCAGAAGGATGGTTTGCAGGAGTTGGGATTTCTATCGTATCATTTATTGTATTCCTCGGTTTAATTTACAAGAAGTGGATTTAATGTTTAGATAAGACTTCTATTAGTTAGGTAGCAACTGATAGGAGTCTTTTTTAGTATAGTGTTCTTGGGTGAAAAATTGTCTAGTAATGAGAAAAAATATTAAAGAAAAACATCTTGTACTAGCAGTAATAAAATCTTTTTTAACAGGTTTTATTAGAGGAAAAATTGAGACCAAGGCTCAATTTTTAGCCATGAGATTCGCTTTGCGAAGCTGCTGGCGTCCTTTGCAAGTTACAAAATGTTTTTCTTTAATATTTACTTATGGTTCTTAAAAAATTCTTTGAGGTCGTTTAGGCTGATATCGCTGCTGTTTGATAAAGTCTCTTGTAATTGACCGTCTTTAAAAACTAATAAAGTAGGAATAGAATTAATATGATATTGTTCTGCAAACTTCGCTAATTCATCCGTCTTATTTTCCGTATCAATATAATAAATTGTAGCATTAATACTTCTTGCAGCCTTTCTTAATTTTGGAGCAAACTCCCTACAATACGGACAAGATTCACGTCCAACATAAACAAAACGAAGCTGTCTCTTTAGACCCTTCATTTCTTCTTGAATCCTTGAATTGTCTAGTTCTATAAAATGACGTGTGGCTTGCACATATTCAGTTGTTCGGTAAATCCAAGAGTTATTTTTAGAAATAAATAATGGAGGAGCGATTAAAAGAGTCATTAAGCAAACACCTATTATGTTCTTCGTTAGAGTAGAAAATTTATCACTTAGAGGCGATTTAGATACTAAATAGTAAGCTCCTGTTGCGATGACAAATTCATAGAGAATCCAAAGTAAGGAATGTCCACTAATAAAATAATGAAATAGCAAAAAACAAACAAGAAGGATTGAAAACAATTTGTCATCTTTCGTTAAAGACTTAATCTTACACATTAAAACCAACTCCTTTATTATGTTATACTTACATTATAATATAAAACTCTTTTTTTGAAAACGTTTTTAAAAAGAGGAGTATAAAAATATTAAAGAAAAAAATTTTGTACTAGCAGTAATAAAATCTGATACATCAGATTTTATTAGAGGAAAATTTGAGACCTTAGGCTCAAATTTTAGCCATGAGATTCGCTTTAGCGAAGCTGCTGGCGTCCTTTGCTACTACAAAATTTTTTCTTTAATATTTTGTACTGGAAAACATGAAATCATACTTTTGTCCCATTGTCGTAGGATGAGAATATGCTATAATTTTCCTAAGAGAGTTGATAAAGGAGAAGTCTTATGAAGAAACATATGATTCAAGTTATTAAACTATTTTTCTTTGTAGCCGTTAGTGCAGCTGTTTATGAAGAAATGGATAATACAGCAGAAGTATTTTTATTCGCTTTACTTTGTTATGGAATATTTTTCTATGTGCTATTCCGAAAAGAAATGAATCCACCAAATTGGAAAACATACCTACATAAGGAAAAAGAATTACAAGGCCCGTCAGAAAAACAACAAGAGATTTATAATAAGGCAGGTTTAACAGAAAGCGATGTAGCCTTTTTTAGAGAAAAAATGAATCGAGCAAAAACTCAAATTCAACAAATCGAAGCTTATACAAAACAAAATAATAAACTAGAAGCGATTGCGAATCGTTATCAAATCGTCACCGTTTTAAAAGATTATTTCAAGGAAATTGTCCAACATCCCGAACGATTACATGCCGTTGATAAGTTTTTAAATACGTATTTACCAGGTTTAGAAGAAATTATGGGAAAATATATTGAAATTGAACAACATAAATCTAAAACTCAAGAAACGTATCAAGTGCTGGATCAAACAATGGAATTATTAGATGATTGCTGTCTTCAAGTAGAAGCTGATTATCAAAAATTCCAAGCACAAGATTTTAGTGATTTAAATTTAGAAAGAGAACATCTTCAAAAACAATCTCAAAAAGAAGAATTTGAAGACTTTTAGGAGGAAATATAGATGACAGATAAAACTTCAACAGTAGAAGATTTAATTCAAAATCCATTTGGGGAACAAGTGAGTGTCACACCATTATCAGAAGTGTCCCACGATTTTCCAGCAACACAAACTGAAGCTAGTCCAAAGAAATTAATTGATACATTGGATGAAAAACATCAAGAACAAGCTCGTGCATTAGCGAAGCAAATTGATGAAAAAAATTTACAAGCGATTATTAGTTATGGTGCTGCAGCTCAAAAACAATTAGGAGAATTTTCTCATCAAATGCTTTCTCATGTGCAAGCAAAAGATACTGGAGAAATTGGGGATATTTTAAATGACTTAATGGAGCGTTTAAATGAAACTGACCCAAATGATTTAGTAGCTGAAAACCAAGGATTCTTCCAAAAATTCTTTGGAAAAATTAAGAAGAGCATTTATGAAATGCAAGCAAAATATCAAGAAGTTGGCTCCCAAGTCGATAAAATTGCGATTCGTTTAGACCATGAGAAAAATGGTTTATTAAATGATAATTTATCATTAGAACAATTATATCAACGTAATAAAGATTTCTTTGATGCTTTAAATATTTATATTGCAGCGGGAGAATTAAAATTAGCGGAATTACAAGAAACATTAATACCTGAAGCTTTAGAAAAAGCACGTGTAACAGGTGATCAAATGGATGTACAAGTCGTAAATGACTTAGAACAATTCCTAGACCGTCTAGAAAAAAGAAATCATGACTTGAAATTAACAAGACAAATGACGATTCAACAAGCACCACAAATTCGTTTAATTCAAAATACAAACCAAGCATTAGCTGAAAAAATTCAATCATCGATTACAACAACCATTCCATTATGGAAAAATCAAATTGCGATTGCGATGACATTATTACGTCAAAAAGATGCTGTAACAGCACAAAGACAAGTGTCAGAAACTACGAATCAATTAATTCAAAAAAATTCAGAAATGTTGAAAATTTCTACCATTGAAACTGCTCGTGAAAATGAACGAGGCATTATTGATTTAGAAACATTACAAAAAACTCAAAAAGACTTAATTGAAACATTAGAAGAAACATTGAAGATTCAACAGGAAGGTAGAGCAAGAAGAAGAAAAGCAGAAGTTGAATTAACAAATATGGAAGAAGATTTAAGACAAAAATTATTAGTGTTAAGTCATAAAGAAAAACAAATTCATCAAGATTAATAGGATAAAACGTGTAGAAATTTTCTTGATTTCATAGAATTTATAATTCAGTAGTAAAGATGTAATCTGCTTGTAATAAAATAAACTTGCGATTTTTAAGAACATTCTTTACAATGGTAGTAAATATATTTTTAATGAGGTGAGAAAATGCACGTTTGGATCGTAGTAGTAGCATTATTAGCTTTAGCAGTATTTTTCTTATTCATTTCATTGTTCTTAAAAGACAATCAATATGAAGATGAATTAGATGAATTAAGTGAAGGCTTATTAGAATTGAATCGAGAAGTGTATTCTTTAAAGAAAAAAATTCAAGAGTTGGAAGGAACACCAATTTATCGTGCTCCTGTTGAACAAGCTCCACAACCTGAACCGGAATTTACTTTTATTCCTCAACCAGTTGTTGAGCCAGAACCAACTTTCACTCCAAGATTTGAAGTAGAAGAAGAAGTGAAACCAGTATTTGAGCCAAAGCCAACTTATACTGAACCAACTATTTCACAACCAGAACAACAAGAAGAAGAGTTACATAGTATTACTCGTAAACACATTTTGACTCTATTTAGTCATGGTGGTTCATATGAAGAAATTGCTGAACAATTAAATGTTCCGGTTTCTACAGTTCAATTAGTGATTGATAGCTATTTTGAATCGGATTCACATTAAGGAGGGGTAATATGAGTAAAACAAAATTTCGCTCTTTAGGTGTTGCGTTTCTTTTATCAGCTATTATTTTAGCTTTAACAACTGTAGCTTGGCCATTTGTTCCAGATTCTTTAAAAAGTAAATTAGATAGTGTTCATTTACCATTAGTAACGGATACTGTTAAAACAACTGAAGAAACGACTGTAGCAACAACAGTGGCTGCTAAAACAACTGAGTCAACAACCAAAGAAGCTGCAAAAGTTGCAGATAAGCCTGTTTCTATTACAGTTGAAAGTGGTGAAGTTTCAAGTGATGTTGCTCGTAAATTAAAAGAAGCTGGAGTGATTACTGATTCGAAAGCTTTTGTAGATTATTTATTAGAAAATAATATTGCAGAAAATATTTTAGCAGGAACATTTGAAATTCAACCAAATAGTAGTTTTGAAGAAATTGCTCGTACATTAGGAGCTTTACGCTAATTGATAAAAATAAGAGGTAGACACGGAGAAATCGTGTTTACCTCTTTTCTTGTTTTAAGATGAAGATTTTTTCATCCATATGAAATAACTAAATAAGACATAAATTAAAATTGTTAAGCTAATAAGTGTTTCAATCTTAACGAATACATTCAATAGAGAATGCTGGAGAATTCCTTGAGCCATTTTTAGGGAAGTTGCTGTAACAATGGTTGGGAATGTTAAAGCTGAAAAAGTAGGTTGGAATCCATGTTTTAAGATATAAGGTAAGCGACTCAAAACAAATAAGAAAAATGCTTGAGATGCGATGATCATGATGATTAATCCCCAGGTTGGTAATTGCTGCCCCCATACACGAACTAATGATGCCAGTAGTAAAGAAAAAGGAGCACAATAGATTCCTTCTTGTCCTAATAATGCGGTAGGAAGTGGTTTTTCCTTTAAGTCTTGATAAATACGTGGATACAAATAAAACGTTAGTAGGAAACCAAAAAGAATCGTTGCATAGGCAATTTCAATGATTCCAACAACAGGATAAGTGAGTGCTGCCACGGCAATCCCAACATATAATACTGTCCAAGTTGGAGTTGCAAAAATTTTTTCTTTTGAAGTTAATATTTTCACTGAAAAATACGTTATTAATCCAACATCTAATAAAAACGAGAACCACCAAAGGAAGTGCGCTAAATAGGGAATGCTTGGAAGAAGACGAAGGACATAAGTAGATAAGATCATTCCTGCCATAGGGAAAGTAGCCATTCCAGATAAAACGGGCGGTTTTCTAAATTCTCTTTCTGTTTCTTGCCAATTTATCAAATGATAGAACAAGAAAATAATCCATAATCCTAGTCCTAATAAACTAAATACATGAGATAATTCAGGTAATATGTCTACAATAAGATTTCCTGCTCCCGCTAATCCTAGAAGACAACCTGCAAATGCTAAAGGTAATTTTTTCATAATAGCCTCCAATAAACTTTTTATGAAAAGTATATCACAAAATAGAAAACAGGAACATTTTAATTTGTAGTTTTCTTAAAAGAGTTTGATAAAAATTCTATTTCATTTCGTTAAATAATTTTAAATTCTGATAGAATTATTACGAAACCCATTCTAAATTATGCTATAATGGAGCAGTGAATATTAAAAGATGGATGTGAATACATGATTAATAAAAGAAAGAATCGTCCTATAAAGAAAAAATCACATATTCCATTTCGATTAAATTTATTATTTTTTATCGTGTTTTTTTCATTTATGGCTTTAATCGGACGATTAGC
Source organism: uncultured Granulicatella sp. (assembly GCF_963515615.1). Lineage (GTDB taxonomy): Bacteria > Bacillota > Bacilli > Lactobacillales > Aerococcaceae > Granulicatella. The sequence goes on from NZ_CAUPZT010000011.1 coordinate 15,754, forward strand.
GTATGTTCAATTAATTAAAGGTGATGATTTTATCGCTTTAGTGAAACGTACTGAAACTTCTACTGCAAAAAAAGCAGTGCCAAGAGGTTCGATTTATGATAGTAAAGGAAAAGTATTAGTAGGAAATAAACCAAAATTAGCAGTGAATTATACACGTTCTTCTGATGCTACAACGAAAAGCATGCTTGAAACGGCTAAAAAATTAACAGAGTTTATTACTGTGGATACGAGTAAATTACGAGATCGTGATTTAAAAGATTACTGGTTTGCCACTCATCCAGATGATGCTAGTAAGTTATTAACGGCTGAAGAGAAGAAGCGAATTACAAAAGAAGGTTTATCCAATAGTCAAACGTACGAGATGCAATTAGCTCATATTACGGATGAGCAAATTAATTATTCAGATAGCGAAAAGCAAGTGATAGCTATTTTTACAAAAATGAATAGTGCTTATGCATTATCAACTGTAACGATTAAAAATGACTCTGTTACAGAGCAAGAAGTAGCTCGAATTAGTGAACGACTTGGAGAATTAAAAGGAATCGATATTGATTCGGATTGGGATCGTGAATATCCTATGGGAGATATGTTAAAGACTATTCTTGGTTCGGTTTCTTCTGAAACAACTGGATTACCTTCGAATAAAGTTCGATCATTATTGACACAAGGATATTCTTTAAATGACCGTGTAGGAACAAGTTATTTAGAAGAACAATATGAATCCGTTCTAAGCGGTACAAAAACAGTTGTTCAAAGCCAAACGAATAATCGTGGGGAAGTTGTCAATCATGAAGAACGTTATGGTGGGAAAGCTGGTTCGAATTTAGTGATGACAATTGATACGGATTTTCAAAAGAAATTAGAAGAGATTGTTACAAAAGCTGTGGAAGGATTATCAGATGCCACTGCAGACCGAGTGTATGTTGTTGCAATGAATCCAAAATCCGGAGATGTTTTAGGAATTACTGGTAAAAAGAAAAAATATAATGAAAATTATCAAGTAACTGGAATTGAAGATGATGCCTTAGGAGCTATTAATGGTGCCTTTGGGATGGGATCAGCTGTAAAAGCGGCAACAGTTATTTCTGGATATATGGATGGAGTTATTACAAGAGAAGATAATACGATTGTCGATGAACCAATTGAGTTTGAAGCTTCTGAACCGAAAAGTTCTGTATTCAACCGTAATGGTAGTATTCCTGTAACAGATTTAGATGCGATTGAGCGTTCTTCTAACGTTTATATGATTAAGTTAGCCATGAGAATGGGTGGACAATATGAGTATAAAAAAGGTGGAAAATTAAATATTAATCTTAACGTATTTGATAAATTACGTGAGTATTATGCCCAATTTGGTTTAGGGGTTCGTACAGGAATTGACTTACCTAATGAAGGAAAAGGATATAATGGTGGTACAGGTGCTGCCTTCTCTGCACTGGACTTTGCGTTCGGTCAGTTTGACTTATATACGCCATTACAATTAGCTCAATATATGGCTACTATTGCCAATGGAGGAACACGTATTGCACCTCGTTTAGTAAAAGAAATTCATTCAACAGGTAAAGATGGAGGAATTGGTGATTTAGAGACAGTTGTTCCAACAAAAATTATGAATTCTCTCCAAGTAGAAGCAGGATTAATTGATCATATTAAAGAGGGATTATATCGTGTAACGCATGGAGCAAACGGAACTTCAGCTTATACATTTAGAAATTATACGCCTTCTGTTTCTGGTAAAACAGGTACAGTAGAAGCGTTCTATGGTGGACCATTACCACAATTTAAACAAAAAGAAGTAGAGAACTCTACATTTGCTTCTTATGCTCCTTCTGATAATCCTGAAATTGTTGTATCAGTAGTTGCACCATATTTTTCAAATGGACTTCCTGCCGATTTTGCAGCTGGAATTACAAAACAAGTGTATGATGCATACTTCCATCAAGAAAGTTCTTCATCTACACCTTCAAATGCTAATGGACAAGCCCAACAAGCTAATCCACAAGCTGCAAATGCACAAGTACAACAAAATACTCAAGCAGCAACAGTAAGACAACAACAAAATGCTACTGTTCCGGTAGCTCCAGTAAGAAGACAAGGACAATAATGGTAAAAAAAGGACTTTTGAATTTTCAAAAGCCTTTTTTTATTGCTAAATTGAATAGACAAGATATAATAGTATTAAGGAGGCTTATTTATGAATGATTTTACAGAAGTAACCGTACAAAAAGAAGTGAAATACCAAGGTGGTATTTTTACAGTTGAACACCATGTAGTATCTCTTCCAAATGGTAAACAATCAACAAGAGATATTGTTTTACATAATGGAGCAGTAGCAGTTCTTGTTGTTCATGAAGGAAAGATTTTATTAGTTCGTCAATATCGTAAAGCCATTGAAGCTCATACATTAGAAATTCCAGCTGGTAAATTAGACCACGATGGAGAAAGCCCATTAGAAGCAGCCAAAAGAGAGTTAGAAGAAGAGGCACAATTAAGTGCAAATGAATGGAAAAAAGTAGTTGATTTAGTACCAACTCCTGGATATTGTAATGAAAAGATTCATTTGTATGAAGCAAAGGGAATTCATCATTTAGAGAATGCTGCACCATTAGATGAAGATGAATTTGTTTCAATTGAGTGGATTCCAGTGGAAGAACTGATTCAAAAAATCCATAACGGAGAAATTACGGATGCAAAAACGATTATTGCTGTTCAATATGCAGCATTGCATCAATAGGAGAAAATATGTCGAAAGAACCATTATTAACACGAAAAGCTTTGAGAGAACATGTAGTAGAGCAAAAAAGGTCTCAAAATAGTGAAGAGATTGAATGGAATGATTCACCAGTTCCTAAAAAGCCTTTTTTAGAAAGATATAATCGCTTTTTAACGATTTGGATGATTGCGATGATTGTACTGATTATTGTAGCAATCGGAGTTCAAATCTTCTTATAAAATGATGGAAATATTAGATTCTAATTTAGAACATGATTTAAGGCTAGACAATTCATAAGAGCTTTGATAAAATAACACATATATTTAAAGACATTGATGGAAAAGGGTTATAGAAAATTTCATTATTAGGGAGAAAGGTCAGCGACTGAAAGCCTTTCATGAAAATCTACAACTTTTCACTTCCGAAGTCGCCATTGGAATTCGATAAGATGAATAATGGATCGGTTCGTTACCGTTAATAACGCCGAGTGCCTGCAATGCAGGAATGAGGGTGGTACCGCGATAAAGTTCGTCCCTTACAATTTTTAGGAATTGTAAGGGACTTTTTGTTTATTAAAATGATTTATAGGAGGAAATAAAATGAATTTAGCAGAAATGAAACAACAATTTGATGCGATTCGTCAAGATGTATTAGCTGCATTAGAAACTGTTCAAACGTTAAAAGAAGTTGAACAAATTCGTGTGCAACAATTAGGAAAAAAAGGACCTATTACGGAAGTTTTAAAAAATATTAAAAATATCGTTCCTGAAGAACGTCCACAAGTAGGAGCGTTAGCGAACGAATTACGTAGTGTAATTGAAGAAAAAATTGCTAGTATTAAAGCTGACTTAGAAGCAAAAGCATTGGTGGAATCTTTACGTAAAGAAACAATCGATGTTACAATGCCAGGTCGTCCAATGACAGTTGGTACAAAACACGTATTAAGTCACGTGAGTGATGAAGTGGAAGATTTCTTTATTGGATTAGGATACCAAGTAGTAGAAGGGCCAGAAGTAGAATCAGATCACTATAACTTCGAAATGATGAACTTACCAAAAGATCATCCTGCTCGTGATATGCAAGATACATTTTATATTACACCTGAGTATTTATTACGTACGCAAACTTCACCAGTTCAAGCAAGAACGATGGAAAAACATGATTTCTCTAAAGGACCATTAAAAATGATTAGTCCAGGGCGTGTATTTAGACGTGATAATGATGATGCAACTCACTCACATCAATTCTATCAAATTGAAGGATTAGTAATTGATAAACATATTACAATGGCTGACTTAAAAGGAACATTAGCTGTATTTGCCAAAGAGTTATTTGGTCAAGAGCGTGAAGTTCGACTACGTCCAAGTTACTTCCCATTTACAGAACCTTCTTTAGAAGTAGATATTAGCTGTTTCAAATGTGGTGGACAAGGTTGTTCGATTTGTAAAGGAACAGGTTGGATTGAAATTTTAGGTTCTGGAATGGTTCACCCGAATGTGTTAGAAGCTGCTGGAGTGGATTCAAGCGTTTATGGTGGATTTGCCTTTGGATTAGGACAAGACCGTATTGCAATGTTGAAATATGGAATCGAAGATATTCGTTCACTTTATACGAATGATGTTCGTTTCTTAAATCAATTTACGAAGTAAGGAGAAGAGAATATGAAATTATCGTATGAATGGTTAAATGAATATTTAGATTTAAGTTCAATTACTCCTCAAGAATTAGGAGAAAAAATGTCACGTACTGGGATTGAAGTAGATAGTGTATCCGTTCCAGGAGAAGGACTAAGTGGATTAGTTGTAGGTCGTGCATTAGAAGTAGTAGATCATCCAGATTCAGATCATCTACATGTCGTTACAGTGGATGTTGCTGGGGAAGAAGCTTTACAAATCGTCTGTGGCGCACCAAATATTGCTAAAGGGCAAAAAATTATTGTAGCGACTCATGGAGCACGTATTGCTGGTGGTCATAAAATTAAGCGTGGAAAATTAAGAGGAGTAGAGTCTCAAGGGATGATTTGTTCTCTTCAAGAATTAGGGCTTCCTTCTTCATTAGTGCCAAAAGAATATGAACAAGGCATTTACGTATTTGAAGATGATGCGATTGAAGTTGGTATGGATGCAGTTAAAGCTTTAGCATTAGATAGTGCAATTGTGGAATTGGATATTACAGCTAACCGTGCAGATGCTTTGAGTATGAGAGGTTCTGTTCATGAAATTGGTGCCATTTATAATTTAGAAAATACATTAGCACCAGATGAATTTTTAGAAGGGGGTTCGTCTTCATTAGATCCATGGATCACAGTATCGGTTGAAGATGAAGTAGATGCTCCAGCTTATCACTTACAAATTATTAAAAATGTTACTGTAAAACCAAGTCCTCAATGGATGCAAAATCGATTGATTGCAGCAGGTGTTCGTCCAATTAATAATATCGTAGACGTTACAAACTATGTTTTAATGGAATATGGACAACCGCTACATGCCTTCGACTATGATCGTTTAAATTCTAAACAAATTCATGTTCGTCGTGCAAAAGAGGGTGAAACATTAGTAACATTAGATGGTGTTGAACGTACATTAAATAATGAAATTGTTATTACAGATGGAGAAAAACCAGTTGCCTTAGCTGGTGTAATGGGTGGATTAGATTCAGAAATTATTGAAACTACAACGACTGTTGCATTAGAATCAGCATTATTTGAGCCAAAAGCGATTCGTTTAGCTTCTCAAAAACATAATTTAAGAAGTGAATCAAGTAGCCGTTTTGAAAAAGGAATTAATAAAGCGACTATTTTACAAGCTGGTAAGAGAGCTGCAGCATTAATTGCTGAATTAGGAGATGGTGAAGTAGTCGAAGGAGTAGCTTCTGCTCAATCACTAACATTAGAGTTACCAGTTGTTTCAATTTCATTAGAACGCTTAAATCATGTTTTAGGAACTAGCCTTACAATTGAAGATGTATTACAAGTATTTAAACAATTAGCTTATCCTACAGTTGAAGAACAAGGTGTATTCCATGTGACAGTTCCTGCTTGGAGATTTGATATTTTGATTGAAGCAGATTTAGTCGAAGAAGTTGGACGTATTTATGGATATGATAAAATTCCTTCAACATTACCAACAACTGCAAGTACTCAAGGTGGATTAACTGAGAAACAACGTTTTGTACGTTGGACTCGTCAATTTATGCAAGGAGCAGGCTTATCTCAAGCGTACTCTTATGCATTAACAACTCCTGAAAAATCTCATTGGTTTACAGTAGAAGAAAGACCAAGTATTCGTTTAGACTTACCGATGAGTGAAGAAAGAAGTGAATTAAGACAGTCAATGTTACCAAGTTTATTGGAAGCATTACAATATAATGTCGCTCGTTCACAACAAAATGTTCGTTTATTTGAAGTTGGGAAAGTATTCTCTATTGGTAAAAATGGTTCTGAAGATTTCCAAGAAAGAGAAGTTATCGGAGCTGCAGTAACAGGAGAATGGGGACATGCTTCATGGCAATCACCAGCACAACCTGTTGATTTCTTCGCATTAAAAGGAGTATTAGAAGCTTATTTTGCAGAATTGAACTGTAATGATCGCATTCGTTTTGTTGCAACAGATGCAATTGAACAATTACATCCAGGACAAACAGCGTATATTTATTTAGATGAAGAGTTAGTTGGATTTGTTGGAAAAATTCATCCAGTCATTCAAAAAGAATTAGATTTATCAGATATATTTGTATTTGAATTATTAGTGGAACCTTTATTAGCTGAAGGATTACAAGAACGTGTGATTCAATCTGTACCAAAATTCCCATCAATGACACGTGATATTGCGTTATTAGTTCCTGTATCAATGGCGCATGCAACATTAGAAGCAGTCATTAAAGAACAGGCTGGTCAATATGTGCAATCAGTTACTTTATTCGATGTATATAAAGGTGAGCATGTACAAGAAGGGTACCAATCATTAGCTTATTCGATTCGTTTCTTAAATAAAGAAGCTACTTTACAAGAGGAAGAAATTAAACAAGCAATGGATCGTATCCAAACAGCCTTAGTTGCATTGGATGATGTAACCATCCGTTAAGATGCTACGGAATAAAAGAATTCCCTTGCGTAGTAAGGTCGCCAGCAGCCTCGCAAAGGCGAATCTCATGGCTAAAATTCGAGCCTTGGTCTCGAATTTTCCTAAACAAAAAATCCAGTTTTAGCTGGATTTTTTTGTGTTTGCTATTAAGAAAAGTTCTTTTTATTCGTATCTATTCATGCGGTATGTCAATCGTTTCGTTTCTTTCCCACATTGGAATGCTGCACATTACAACTAGGAAGATAAATGCTGATTGAATCCAGAATAGTGCTAAGTCGAAAATTCCGTGAACCGCAACAACGACTAAAAATGAAACATATAATCCAACAATTGGACGTTTTTGAGGTTGACGACTCATTTCAATCAAACTACGAATAGGTTTGATACTAGCAATCGCTAATAATAAAGTACCAATATATCCATAACTTAAAATCGTATCAATATAAATACTATGTGCATGTTCATGATAAATAGCACCAATTCGTTGATAGCTATGCATATACGTTAATGGCCCTTCACCGAAAAATGGATTTTGTTTGAAAAGTGTAAATCCTGCATTCCAAATAGAAATACGTTCATCCATGGATGAATCTAATGTTCCCATTCGAACTCCAATGTCATTTGAAAATAGGAAGAATAATCCAATAATAAAGACGCCGACACTTAGCCAAAATGCTCGAGAACTTTTAATGGTTGTAAATAAATAGATAATAGCTCCGCAAATAATTGCAGGGAAAGCTGTTCTATTTTGAGTAAAATTCAATCCGAATAAATTGATAAAGCAAGCGATAATACAGATGACTTTCCATTTCCAATTTTTAGTTGTTGTGAAAAGGTAAAAACCAATCATAATACAGAAACAACAAATGATTCCGTAATAATTGGGATTAAAGAATGTAACCTCTGCACGATTTTGATGCCAAACTTGCATATTCGGTGCTAAAAATGCGTAATTAAATTTATGAACAATTTCAAAATGTTCCAAAAAGGCAAATAGCGCTGCAAATATACTTCCCAGTAAAATGGTCTGTAAAACAATATGGAAAAAATCTTGATTAATCCGTTTCTGGTAATACACGAAGAATATCTCAAACCATAAAAATAAAATGGAAGCTGCAACTCCAATTAAATTACCACTTACTGCTGAGATAATCGTGCTATAAGCAATAAATGTTAATAACACAGGATAATTCAGTAGTTGTCTTAAAATATGTTTCATTTTTCCAGTAAAGATTAATAGGATAAAATAAAACAAGAACAATGATAAAAACAAGTAAAACGGCAAAAAGATACTGACAATCATTAAATAGAGTGCCAAGTCTTGATTTGGGAATCGCTTGATTTTATCAAGGATATACATTAGTTTCATAATAATTCCTTTCTAAGGTATGATATCTGACTTATTTTACCATTTTTCATTGAAATGTGGAAGATTTTTAAGGAGATTATAAGGTTTCTCATAAAAATCATTAGCTTGAGCAACATAGAAGACAAAAAAATGATGATAATGATATGATAATTGTAAATGAAATCGTATAGATATTTTAAATAAAGATGAAAGAGGGAAAGAACATGAGAGAATACGATATTATTGCAATTGGTGGAGGAAGTGGCGGTAGTGCAACGATGAATCGTGCAGCCATGTATGGAGCTAAAGCAGCTGTTATTGAGGGGAATATCATTGGAGGAACATGTGTAAACGTTGGGTGTGTTCCTAAAAAAGTAATGTGGTATGGAGCTTTAGTTTCTGAAACACTTAAAAATTATGCATCAGATTATGGATATACAATTGGAGAAACTTCATTTGATTTCAAAACCTTAAGAAAAAATCGTCAAGCTTATATTGAACGTTCACGTCAAGCATTTTCAAATAATTTCAATAGAAATGGAATTGACTATATTGAAGGATATGCTCGTTTCGTGGATAAAAATACAGTAGAAGTAAATGGGGAACAGATTCGTGCAAAACATATTGTCATCGCAACAGGTTCATATGCTTTTGTTCCAAATGTTCCAGGTAGTGAACTTGGTGGAACTTCTGATGATGTGTTTGCGTGGGAAGAATTACCAGAATCAGTATCAATTATTGGTGCAGGATATATTGCTGTTGAATTAGCAGGAGTTTTACATGGATTAGGAGTAAAAACGGACTTATTCGTTCGTAAAGGTGGCCCGTTAAGAGGATTTGACCAAGGCATTGTTGAAGTATTAGTGGAAGAAATGAAGAAAAATGGTCAACCATTACATACGCATAAGGTTCCTCAAAAATTAGAAAAATTAGATAATGGAGATATTCGAATTCATTTTGAAGATGGTACAACTCATACAAGTCAAAAAGTTATTTGGGCAGTTGGACGTAAAGCGAATGTTAGCCAATTAAATTTAGAAGCAGCAGGAGTTGCCTTGAATGAACGTGGATTTATTCAAGTAGATGAATATCAAAATACAACAACACCTGGTATTTATGCACTAGGGGATGTTTCTGGTGAAAAAGAATTAACACCAGTAGCGGTTAAAGCAGGTAGAACTTTATCAGAACGTTTATTCAATGGAAAAACAGATGCAAAAATGGATTATGAATTAATTCCAACAGTTGTATTCTCTCATCCAGCAATTGGTTCAATCGGTTTAAGTCAAGAACAAGCGGAAGCAAAATATGGTGCTGAAAATATTAAAGTATATGAATCAAACTTTGCGGGAATGTATTCAGCCATTACTGTTCACCGCCAAATGACAAAATTAAAATTAATTACACTAGGTGAAGAAGAAAAAATTATTGGTTTACATGGAATTGGTGAAGGCGTTGATGAAATGATTCAAGGATTTGCAGTTGCCGTTAAAATGGGTGCTACTAAAGCAGATTTTGATGCAACAGTAGCGATTCACCCAACCGCTTCAGAAGAATTTGTAACAATGAGATAAGAACAATTTAAAAGATAAGGATACTTTTGTTTCGACAAAGGTATCCTTTTTTTAGGAATGATATTAGTTGAAGAATGAAGCTACAGAGTGTATGATGAATTGTCATAAGATTTTAGGAGGAAAAGAAGTGAAAAAATACCAATATTTAATTTTTGATTTGGATAATACAATTTTTGATTTCTGGGGAGCAGAAGACTATGCTTTATCTCGTATTAGCCAAGAAGATGGATTAGAGTTTACTCCAGAAGTTTTAGAAGTTTACCGTACAATGAATAAAGGATTATGGGAACAATACGAACAGGGAGAGATTTCTCAAACTTATTTGAATGAAGAAAGATTTGTTCGCTGGTTTGCACATTATGGAATTCAGGTAGATGGAAGTGTTTGTGAGAAAAAATTTCGTCACTATTTAGCAGAAGCAAATACAATGATGCCAAATGCATTAGACATTATTCATGAATTGAAGAAAGACTTTGTCATGGTTGCAGCTACAAATGGAATTGAAGAAACTCAATTACTACGTTTGAAAACAGCTGGATTAGAAAACTTCTTTGAAAAGTTATTTATTTCTGAAGTAGTGGGATATCGTAAGCCAAGTAAAGAGTTTTTTGAAGCTGTAGTAGATCAAACAGAAGGAATGACGATTGAGAATGCCTTAATGATTGGGGATAGTTTTAAGGCGGATATTTATGGTGCAAGTCGTATTGGAATGGATACTTGTTGGTATATGGAAACCCCTGAACGACCAACTGAGCCGGAGGAATTGTTGTCTATAGAGCCAACGTATCAGATTGGGCATTTATCGGAACTGAAAGAATTTATTTATTAATGGATTCTATATAGTAGCATTAGGACGCAAGCAGCCACCTAACGGTGTCTCATTGCTAAAAGTTGAGCCTAAGGTCTCAACTTTTCCTGTGATAAAATCTACAGTGCAGATTTTATCACTTTTGCTACTATGAGAATCCTTGGGGTTCGGTCATACATGTAGGGACGTTTAAGATGTGAATGGATTTGTCTATAGTAGCATAAGGATGTTTCCTATAATAGAATCATCAAAATAAAAGGGATAAAACCATGGTTCCGTAGAACGTGATTTTATCCCTTTTTTATTTTATGCGGCCGGCGGGACTTGAACCCGCACAGGTATACACCCACTGCCCCCTCAAGACAGCGCGTCTGCCATTCCGCCACGACCGCTCAATGTATGTAATGGTATCAAAGTTTAGCTCAGAATGCAAGTGTTATCAATCGCTAACACTTTTATCCTTCAGAACTAAAATCCAATATTAAACTACCACGACAACGACCACAACGAAATTTATTAGTATCAATTTTTCTCATACGATAAAAAGTCGCTCCACAAGAATTGCAAGCATAAACATATCGATAAGGTTCCATTCGTTCTATAAAACGATGTCCTCTAACTTCTCGTAAGAGCATTTTAAAATCTCTATCTTGATGTCGATAGCCTTTTCCTTCTTGATGTAAGTGATAATGACATAATTCATGTTTAATAACGCCGATTAAGACCTCTTTACCGAGAATCGTTTCGATTTTAGGATTAATCTCAATATTGCCTGTTTTCAAAATATAACGTCCACCACTTGATTTTAGTCGGGAATTATAAGTTATTTGATGATGAAACTTTTTATGAAAGTATTTTTTTGAAATTTCTTGGCATAATAGTTGTAAGTCTAATTCTTCCATTTACATTCATTCCTTATATTTTCATGCTTACATTGTAATATAAGAAGAGAGTTCATTGCAATTCATTGACGGAATTCTATTATAAGAGTAAAATGACACTCGGATGATTTTAAAGACATGGAGGAAAATGTGTGAAAATAGTAATTGTTGGTGGAGGAAAGGTAGGCGAAGTACTTTGCCGAGAACTAACTTCAGAAACAAATGATATTGTTTTAATTGATAAAAATCCTATGATTATTGAAAGAATGATGAATAAATTTGATATTATGGGTATTGTTGGAAATGGAGCTAGTTATGATATTCAACAAGAAGCAGGAGTAGCGAGTGCAGATATTTTTCTAGCTGTTTCAGAGATGGATGAAATCAATATTATTGCTGCCATATTAGCGAAAAAAATTGGAGCTGAATATACAGTTGCTCGTGTTCGAAATCCAGAATATTCTCAACAGTTGAATTTTGTTCGAGAAAGTCTAGGAATTTCCTTATTAATTAATCCAGAATTATCAGCAGCACGTGATATTTTTAAGATTTTTAAGTATCCTTCTGCTTTAAGTGTAGAAAGTTTTGCCAGCAATCGTGTGAGTTTAATTGAGTTGGAAATTCAAGATCACTCTCCATTAATTGGATTAAGTTTAAAAGATTTCAGAAATCGATTTGGGACTATTTTAGTGTGTGCGATTCAACGTGATTCTGAAGTATTTATTCCAAGTGGGGATTCTTTTATTCAAAAAGGTGATCGTATCCATATTACTGGAGCATATGAAGATATCTCTACCTTTTTAAAAATTACAAATTATATTACAAAACAAGTTCGTTCAAGCTTAATTGTTGGTGGAGGTAAAATTGCATATTACTTACTTGATATGTTAAAAACAACTAAAATCCATCCAAAAGTCATTGAAGTCAATGAAGAACGTGCGAAATTTTTAAGTGAACAATTTCCAAATGCTACAATTATTCATGCAGATGGAACGGATCATGATGTATTAGAAGAAGAGATGTTGACGAATTATGATTCCTTCGTTTCACTAACAGGAATTGATGAAGAAAACTTAATCTTATCGGTCTATGCAAAAAACCGTGGGGTTCGAAAAGTTATTACTAAAATGAGCCGTATCGGTATTTTAAAAGTATTGAAAAATGTTGATCCACAATCCATTATTACACCAAAACAAATTGTTGCCAATGAAATTGTTCAATTTGTGCGTGCTCGTGCAAATACTAAGGGGTCAAATGTAGAAGCTTTATATCGTGTAGCAGATAATCAAGTAGAAGCATTGCAATTCCGTATTGAAAGAAATAGTCGTGTTTGTGGTATTCCATTATCGAAATTAAAAACAAAATCAAACTTATTAATTGCCTTTATCGTTCGTGGGGAAAAATTAATTTATCCGGATGGAAATGACCAATTGGAACCACATGATAGAGTAATTGTTGTAACAACTCAGAAAAACTTCGATGATATTATCGATATTTTGGAATAGGAGTTGATGGTTTTGCAAAGAAGAACAGTATGTTATTTGGTAGGGAAAATTTTACAAGTGGAAGCTTTATTATTATTACTACCATTATTCGTTAGTTTGATTTATAGAGAAAGTCTTCATCAATTCTTAAGTTATGCTGGAACAATCGCTTTATTAGTCGTTATTGGTACAATTTGTACACTAGCAAAGCCTAAAAATATGAAAATTATGCCACGTGATGGGATTGTAACAGTAGCTCTTAGTTGGATATTATTATCCTTTTTTGGGGGACTCCCATTTGTTTTTGTAGGAGAGATTCCTAATTTAGCAGATGCATTTTTTGAAACAGCTAGTGGTTTTACAACGACAGGTTCGAGTATATTAAGTGATTTGTCTATTTTAGGCTATTCTTCATTATTTTGGCGTAGTTTTACTCACTTGGTTGGAGGAATGGGGGTACTAGTATTTGCATTAGCCATTTTACCAAGTACGGGATCTGATTCCGTTCAGTTAATGCGTGCAGAAGTACCAGGTCCTGTTTTTGGGAAATTAGTCTCTAAACTAGCAAAAACTGCCCGTATTTTATATGCGATTTATTTAGTGATGACGGCGATATTGGTCATTATTTTAATGCTTGTTAAAGTTCCGTTATTTGATGCCTTATTATTATCATTTGGGACAGCTGGAACAGGTGGATTCTCTATTAATAATGCAGGATTTGCGATTTATCAAAATCCGGAAATGGTTGAGTGGATTATAGGAATTGGAATGATGCTCTTTGGAGTAAACTTCAATTTGTACTATTTCTTATTATTAGGTTCAATTCGAGAAGTGTTGACGGATGAAGAAGGTCGTTCTTATATTGGAATTATTGCCTTTGCTTCAGTAGCTATTTTTGCTTCATTAAGCATTGTTCAATCTCAGTTAGATGTTCCGTTTAGAAGTGTGTTTTTCACGGTATCATCGATTATTACAACAACAGGATATTCAACAGCCGATTTTGGTCTGTGGGGAGTATTTCCACAAGTTGTCTTATTATTATTAATGTTTATAGGAGGATGTGCAGGTTCTACAGCAGGAGGAATTAAAGTTTCTCGTGTAGTGATTTATGTTAAAAATTCCATTGCTGAAATTAAGAAAATGGGACAACCTCGTCGAGTGATTATGCCGAAGTTTAATGGTAAAGTAGTCGATGATAAAATGTCGAGTGGAATTGCGAACTATTTATTAGTCTATGTAGCTGTATTTTTAGTGTTGTTAATTTCTGCTTCATTTGAAGCTCCTGATTTTTTAACGGCATTTTCTTCTGTTGCAGCAACCTTTAATAATATTGGTCCTGGTTTAGGAGAAGTGGGACCAACAAGTAATTTTTCAATGTATTCTGATTTTAATACGATTTTATTATCTCTTGGAATGATTGCTGGACGTTTAGAAATCTATCCTATGATTTTATTATTCTCTACCACTTCACTAGGAGCATTCTTCGTTTCTGAAAAATAGGAGGAATCGTTTTGAATAAATTAGTAAAGGGAAGAGTTTATACATTAATCGGAGCAGTTTCATGGGGATTATCTGGAGCTTGTGGTCAATATTTGATGAATGATTCCTCAGTTTCTCCAATCTATTTAACAGCACTTCGAATGATGATAGCGGGATTGGTTTTAACTTTTTTTGCATGTTGGAAACAACCAAAGCAATTTCGTGAAGTAGTGAAGTCTCCAAAAACAATGGGAAAAATGTTATTTTTTGGAATTTTTGGATTAATGTTATGTCAATTGACGTATTTAATTTCCATTCATGACTCTAATGCAGGAACAGCAACTGTACTGCAATATACTTGTCCGATTTTAATTGTCATTTATGTGAGTTTAAAAGAGAAAACAGTACCAACGGTAATGGAATTTGTCGCAATATTTTTTGCGTTAGTAGGTATATTTGTTATTGCAACTCATGGGAATCCATTTAACTTATCCATTAGTCCGACTGGATTGTTTTGGGGAATTATTTCTGCATTTACCTATGCATTATATACTTTGTTGCCAGGTAAATTAATTCAGCAATGGGGTAGTTTAATTGTAACAGGCTTAGGACTATTATCTGGTGGGATTTTATTTTATATCGGAAGTGCGAGTTGGCAATATAGTATTCAATGGCAACCTTACACGTTATTTGCCTTTTTTGGAATTATCGGAGTAGGTACGATTTTAGCGTATACTTTATATTTAGAAGGGGTAACATTAATTGGAGCTGTACAAGGAAGTTTATTAGCTTCAGCTGAGCCGATTTCTTCAGTATTCTTTTCAATTGTATTATTAGGAGAAGTCTTTCAAATGATTGATATGGTAGGGATTATCTTTATTTTAATTGCTGTGTATATCATTACAATGAAAGAAGACATACAAGAAAAACATATGCAAATGAATCATTAAAAAAGTGTCACTACGTAAAAAGCGTAGTGGCATTTTTATAAATTCTTAATAAAAATCTCCATATTTATTCAAAAAAATAGAGTAAGATAAAATTGTCAAAGGAGGTTAATGACATGAAGAAAATAGTTCGCCCTATCATTGTTGCTACAATGCTATTAGGACTTGTTTCTCAGCAAGTTTATGCGATTGATACAACAGCCATTAATGAGAAATGGGGAAAACCAAGCGTTGTTTATGGTGGAGGATTAAATGATCAACAAATTAAAGAAACATCTAAATTATTAGGAATTAAGGATGAAAATACTGTAACGACAACAAAAGCTACAGGAGAAGATTTAGTAAAATACTTAGGAGCTGGTGAAGCGAATACTTCTGTAATGATTTCATCTGTAATGGTTCAAAAGAGAAATAAGGGGGAAGGGGTAAAAGTTCATATTGCTACTCCGAAAAATA
This sequence comes from uncultured Granulicatella sp., assembly GCF_963515615.1. Classification (GTDB taxonomy): domain Bacteria; phylum Bacillota; class Bacilli; order Lactobacillales; family Aerococcaceae; genus Granulicatella. Next base: position 31,526 of record NZ_CAUPZT010000011.1, read on the forward strand.
TTACTCTTGTTACTTCTGAACAATATGCCAATGCTGCTATTACAGCCGGGGTAGCTGATGCAGAAATTGAAGTTGCAGCTGTGTCAAAAGTGACGGGTGAATCTGCTTTAACAGGTGTATATAAAGCTTTTGAAGCAAATGGAGTTGTATTAGATGGAAAACGTACAGCAGTTGCTCAGCAAGAATTAGAATTAACCAATCAAATTGCTCAAGAACAATCAAAAGAAAAAGGCTTTGATGCTGCAAAATTAGATCAAGCTATGATTGATATTAAGAAAGCTCTAGCAGAAATCAAAGAAAAACAAGGTCAAGTAGCGACAAAAGAAGATGTTGAAAGAATTGTAAATGAGGCATTGAAAAAATATGGCTTAGATAAAGTGATTAGTCCAACTCAAGTGAATAATATCATTCAGTTTGCCTTAAGTTACCAACAAACAAGTGCGATTGATTCTAAGCAAGTGTTAGAACAATTAAATTCATTGTCTAATACTGTAAAAGGGAAAATTGGTCAATTAGTGGATCAAGCCAATCGTGAAGGATGGCTGGATAAAATTGTGACATTCTTCAAAGAAATATTTAATGCTATTTTTAGTTCAAAATAAGCACAAAAAAGTCCATAGATTCGCTCTATGGACTTTTTACTGTTTAAAATAAAATAAACAAGAAACTTAGAACAATAATTAATTGAATAGATAAACCAATTAAAGCAATATATGGAGTATCTAAACGAGTATCATTTTGTTCCTGAGCAATGGAAATGACAAATGTTACAATAAATGTAAATAAATGCAATGTAAAGAAGAATAAAATAACGACTAATAAAGCAATTGGAGATACAAATGTCATAAATGCTGTAATGATTAATAAAATAATCGCTAAAGCATTCATCGATTCATATTGTGTTAACCAATAATGAAATACATGTTGTCGTTTCAACAAAATATGTTTTACTCCAAAGGCAATGACTGGGAATCCAAAATAAAATACAGCATAGAATAATAATAGTTTTAAGAAAACTAAAATATAATTCGGAGTAACAGTTAAACTTGGTAGGATAGAAATATCCGCCAGTAATTGGTATTGAGATAAAACTGCACGAATTCCATGCGTTGTAATATAAGAAGATAATAAGGTTGAAATAATAATCATAATGTAACCAAATAATCGACTATTTTGACGTTTTCTTGAATAATTATTTGTTGGATGGATTAGTTTTCCAAAGAAGAAGCTAAAGAAACGAGTAATTCTTCTCCAAAAGCTTGAATAAATCGCTTGGTTATTTTTGATGCGATATTCTTGATCACTTCTGTTTTCTACAGCACTTGGTTGAGTAATTTTATTATCTTCATCAAATAAGGATGTTTGGATTGTTGTTGAATTTTCATTTAAATGTTCATCTTGTACAGTGCCACAAAAAGGACATAGCGGTTCTTTCTCTTCAATTAATTCGTGGCAGAATGGGCAATTTTTCACGTAAATTCTCCTTTATCAATCAGAATTGATTTTCTCTGTTGTATTGTATCATAGAATGCAAGTGGACAAAAGAAAAAGGACTAGAAATCTCTAATCCTTTTATAGTGGCATATACTAGTATATGTGTCATGGTGTTCACATCACACATGAACAAACAGCTACATCCGGTAGTGTGCAAGCACATCTGTTCCACTTGACTTAGCAGACTTCTATGTCTGCTTGTCGCCTCATCGCATAGATAGTATTATAGCAGACAAGAGAGTAGCTGTCACGTAAAAACACTAAATATCCAAAATTTTTGTAATATAAAAAGCACCCCAAAAGGTGCTAGGTGATTACATTTCAGTAAATGCTAGTGGAACTAAATCACGTAAAATTGTTTCTTTTAATTCGCCTTTATTATTAGAAAGGTAAATTGGAGTATCGGCAGGACATAGTTCTACTAATACTTGACGGCATAAACAACATGGAGGTAAGAAGTAGTCTGTTTTACCGGCTACTACAAGCATTTCCACATCTTCTTTTTGATAGCCTTTTGTTACTCCAGTAAATAAAGCTGTACGTTCTGCACAGTTTGTTGCTCCAAAAGAAACATTTTCTACGTTTACTCCAGTAATTACTGTTCCGTCTTTATATAAAATGGCACAACCTACTGGGAAGTTAGAGTAGGGACAATAAGAATGTTCCAATGCTTTTTTTGCATGTACATATAGTTCTTCAGGTTTCATAAAAGTACTCCTTAATAGGGATTATTTTTGACGAATAATTTCGATTTTGTATCCATCGGGATCTTTAACAAAATAGTAGTTTGCTGGATTTCCAGGAAGTCCTTTTAATTCTGTAACATCATAGCCTTTTGCTACGTGTTCAGCATGCCATCCTTCTAAATTATTGCTACTAATTGCAATATGACCGTAACCGTCTCCGATTTCATATCCTGGATGTCCGTAGTTATACGTTAATTCTAATTCGTAATCATCATCTTCAAAAGCTAAATAAACGATTGTAAATTTGTGTTCTGGGAAATCTTTACGACGAGTTTCTTTAAATCCAAATGCTTCTTGGTAGAAAGCTAAACTCTCTTCTAAGTTTTTAACACGAACACATGTGTGCAACATTTTTGACATAGTATTCTCTCCTTTTGGATGTTTTTGTCTTATTAGCATAACGGATTATAGATTTTAATGCAAGAAATATACAACTTAGGACGAAAGGGAGTGTAACTCAAAATGTAAACACTTGTTTATAAAATAAATACACTTTTTGATGGAAATCGAGTGAAATTAATTGCAGTTCAAAAAAGAATTTGCTATTCTGTTACCATTATGAAAAGAAAATAGAGTTAATCATCTAAATGAGGTGTCGAAGTGAAAGTAATTAAATTTGGCGGAAGTTCATTAGCCAATAGTCAACAAATTAAAAAAGTATTGAAAATTGTTCAAGCAGATGAAACAAGAAGAATTGTTGTTGTTTCTGCTCCAGGGAAACGTCATTCAGACGATGAGAAAGTAACGGACTTATTAATCCAATTAGCAACTTCTCATATTGAAGGACAATATGATGAAGCAGTTTTAGAAGTGATTTTAGAACGTTATCAAGAAATTTATGATGAATTACAATTAAATTCAGATGTAATGGATAACATTCGTCAACATTTTGCAAGATTAAAAGAGAGTGAATTAGAACCAGCTTATTTAATGGATGCTTATAAAGCAAGTGGGGAAGATAATAATGCAAAATTAATTGCAGACTACTTTACAAAAGAAGGATTACCAGCAAAATATATTAGCCCTAAAGAAGCGAATTTATTCGTAAGTGATACTCCAGGAAATGCACAAGTATTGGAAGAAGCGTATAAGGAATTAGAATACTTACAATTAGAAAAAGAGATTATTGTATTTCCAGGTTTCTTTGGAGTAACAAAAGATGGAAAAGTTGTAACATTCTCTCGTGGTGGGTCAGATATTACAGGATCTATTTTAGCGAATGCAGTTTCAGCTGAAGAGTATGAAAACTTTACAGATGTGGATGCAATCTTTGTAGCAAGTCCAAAATTAGTTCATAAACCAATTGGAATTGATGTATTATCTTATACAGAAATGCGTGAGTTGTCTTACGCAGGATTTTCAGTGTTTCATACTGAAGCGTTATTACCAGCCATTAAAAAAGGAATTCCGGTTCATGTATGTAATACGAATAATCCTTCTGCAAAAGGAACTTACATTATGAAAGGGAAAGTAAATTCTCCTTCGATTATTTCTGGTATTGCAAGTTCATCAGGTTTTGTAAGTATTTATATTCAAAAATATTTAATGAACCACGAAATTGGATTTTTAAGAAAAACATTACAATTATTCGAAGATGAAGGAGTAAGTGTAGAACATATTCCAACAGGGATTGATGATGCAACCATTATTATTCGTGGAGAAGATGCTACGGATGAAATATTAGATCGTATTGTACATCGTTTGAAAGTAGAACTAAATGCGGATGAAGCATACTATGAACGTGGATTATGCTTAATCATGTTAGTTGGGGAAGGAATGGTTAGCATGGTCGGTACAACTGCTCGTGTTGCCAGCACATTAGCCCGTGAACAGATCAATATTGAATTGTACAACCAAGGGGTATCTGAAGTTTCTATGATGTTTGGTATTAGAGAAGAGTACGAACAACGTGCCATTCAAGCATTATATGACGAATTCTTTGGTGAAGAAGTAGAATACGAAGTTTTGGATAAATAGTAAATAATATAGGACTTTCTAATGTAGCGAAGGACGCCAGCAGCTTCGCAAAGCGAATTTCATGGCTAAACTTTGAGCCTAGGTCTCAAAGTTTCCAGTATAAGAAGCCAACATGGCTTCTTATACTCACGCTACATTGGAAAGTCTATTTCTTTATTTTTTTTTAGATTTTGATTGACTTCTAAGTGTATTAATACTTTTGTAAACAAAAATAAATGACTCATAATAGTAGCAAAAGTACTAGAAGCCGAGTGGCTTCTAGTACAGGAAATTTCGAGACCTTAGGCTCGAAATTTAGCAATGAGACAGCTTCGCTGGCTGCTTGCGTCCTAGCTACTATAAAAAAGTCATTTTTTCTATTTTCGTTTTTTATAGTTTTTTTAGTAAACGTAATCCGTTTAAGATTACTAAGATAGTGCTTCCTTCGTGTCCGATAACACCTAAAGGTAAGTTAATGAATTGGAAAACATTTGCTAAAATTAAAATTGTTATCACTGATAATGAGAACACAATATTTTGTAAAATAATGCGTTTCATTTTTTTAGATAATTCGTGACCATATTTAATTAATGATAAATTATTTTTCAATAACACAATATCACTTGCTTCAATTGCTAAAGCAGTTCCTTCACCAATTGCAATCCCAACGGTTGCATTTGCAAGAGCAGGAGCGTCATTAATGCCATCCCCAACCATTGCTACAGAAACACCTTTATCAGATAAATTCTTAACATAAGTTGCTTTATCTTCAGGTAAACAATTTGCTTGATAATCAGAAATGTCTAAATGTTTTGCTACAGCTTCGGCAGTTGATTCTGAATCACCAGTCATCATAATCGTTTGAATTTTTTCTTTGTTAAAGTAGTGTAATACAGATTGGCTACTTTCTTTAATTTCATCTGTAATGGCGTAGAAACCAATGAATTGTCCATTTTTCTCGATTGCTAAAACAATTTCACCTTGTTCTAAGTGTTTTTCAATTTCAGTTGCTAACGCAGTGTGTTGTTTCCATTCTGGATCAATCCAAGCTAATTTACCAATTTTCCAAGTTGAACCTTGAGCTGTTGCAACTAATCCATTTCCAATTACTTCTTCAAAGCTGTCAAATGTAATTGCATCAGAATTTTTGTAAGCTTGTGTATACGCTGTAATAGATTTTCCTAATGGGTGAGTTGAACGTATTTCCATTTCATACATCATTGCATGAACTTCTGCTTCGTTTTCAGTTATAATCACCGCATTTTTAACAGTTGCTTTTCCTTTTGTTAATGTACCAGTTTTATCTAAAACAATTGATTCAATTGAAGATAATTGTTCTAAAGCTTCTCCACCTTTTAATAAGATTCCTTGTTTGGCTGCATTAGATAAACTTGCTAAAATGGCAGGGCTAGCGGAAGCCACTAAGGCACATGGAGACATTACTGTTAATAAAATCATTCCTCTATAGAAAGATTCTTGCCAAGTCCATTGGAATCCAAAGTAGAATAGAGCAATGGCTAATGGAACTAACACTAAAACAACTTTTACATATGAGTCTTCAATTTTATTAATAAAGCTACTTGTTTTTGTTTCTTGTTCTTGAGCTTCTTCTACTAAACGAATGATAGAAGCCATCACAGTTTCATCTGCATTTTTGTGAACAGTAGCTGTACAAGATTGGTGTAAATTAATACTTCCTGCGAAAATTTCTTCGCCTACTTTTTTGTTAGCTGGAAGTGGTTCACCATTAATCATACTTTCATCGAATAAACTTTCACCTTCTGTTAGGATAGCGTCCATTGGTACAGCTTCTCCTTTTTTAATGAAAATAACATCATTAATTGCTAAGTCTTCAACGTCTACTGTTTCATAGTGACCATCACGAATACGTGTAGCTGTTTTTGGTTGTAAGTTTAATAATTCTGTCATTGATTTTTCACTTTTTGCCATAGCATATTCTTCAAGAGCTCCACTTAATGAGAAAATAAAAATTAATAAAGCTCCTTCTAACCAGTAACCGATAATAGAAGCACCGATTGCTGCTAATACCATTAATAAGTCAACATTTAAATGTTGTTCTTGGATTGTTTCTTGGATTCCTTCAATAGCTGATTGATGTCCTCCAATTAAAAATGCTAGTAAGTAGCAAATCACGGATGCTAGATTATATCCGAGGAAGCTAGCAGCTAGTCCTAAAATAATTAGTGTACCGCAGAAAATTGTATAGCGAATTTGTTTTTGTTCTAAAATATTCATATTTTTTTCACCTCATGTTTTATTTGTTGAATACATCATAACATAAAATTTTCTAGATTAGAATAATTCTAAACTAGATGAGAGTGAAATTCATTCTCAATTAGCTTATTGAGAATGAGAGAAAATAAGAATGTCTTAATTTTTAAGGATTTTCCCTTTATAAATTTAAAAATTCATAGTAGAATGGGTTCATATCTTAAAATGAAGGTGGGAGAACAAATGAGTGATAAAAAACCATTAACTCGTGAAGAAGTTCCTGTAGAATTAACATGGGACTTAACATTAATCTATCCAGATAATTCTGGTTTTGAAGCTGATTTAGCTTTTGTATCAGAAAAAATTCCAGTAATTGCTGCAAGTAAAGAAACAGCATTACAATCTGGAGAAAATTTATATAACTACTTATTATTATCGAATCAAGTAGAAGAAAAAATTGAAACTGCTTATGTGTATTCACACTTAAAAGCTGACCAAGATACTACAAATGATGAAAATCAAGTATTAAATCAACGTGCTTTCTCAGTATATGTTGAAGTCTCAGGTGCAACATCATGGTTTGAACCAGCAATTTTAGAAAAATCAGATGAAGAATTTGAAAAATTCTTTAAAGAAGAACCACGTCTAGAAGAATTCCGAGTTGCATTAGAAGCAGCTCGTGTATTAAAAGGACATGTTTTATCGGATAAAGAAGAAGCTTTATTATCAAAAGCGAATGAAGTATTCTCTGGACCATCAAAGACATTTAACTTCTTAAATAACGCGGATCTTAAATTTGGTACGATTAAGAATGAAAAAGGAGAAGAAGTGGAATTAACTCACGGAAACTATATTACATTCTTAGAGTCAACTAATCGTGAAGTTCGTAAAAATGTATTTGAAACTAAATATAAACCATATATTCAATTTAAAAATACATTTGCTAGCACGCTAGGTTCAGAAGTGAAAGCTCATAATTTTAAAGCGTTGGCTCATAACTACGAATCAAGTCGTCAAGCAGCTTTATCTGCTAACCAAGTTCCTGAAGAAGTATATGATGCATTATTAACAGTAGTTAATGAAAAATTACCATTATTACATCGTTATATCGCTTTACAACAAAAAGCTTTAGGACTAGATGAATTACATATGTATGATTTGCATGTTCCAATTACAGGTGAAGCGCCAATTAAATACAACTATGAAGAAGCTTCTAAAGCAACTTTTGAAGCTTTGAAACCATTAGGGGAAGAATATCAAGATATTCTTAAACAAGCCTATGAACAACGTTGGATTGATGTAGCGGAAAATATCGGGAAACGTAGTGGTGGTTATTCATCTGGTGCGTATACAACAGCGCCATATATTTTATTAAACTGGCATGATGATTTAAGTAATTTCTTTACATTAGTACATGAGTTAGGGCATAGTGCACATAGTTATTTCACTCGTCACACTCAACCATTCCAATATGGAGATTATTCAATTTTCTTAGCGGAAATTGCTTCTACAACGAATGAAAACTTATTAACAGACTACTTATTGAAGAAACATACGGATAAAGAGAGTCAAAAATATATTTTAAATAATTATTTAAATCGTTTTAAATCGACTATTTTCCGTCAAACTCAATTTGCTGAATTTGAACATCAAATTCATGTGGCAGATCAAAAAGGTGAGCCTTTAACTCAAGCAGCGATGGCTGAGATTTATGGTGCAATTAATAAAAAATATTATGCAAATGTTATTCAAGATGAAGAGATTGCATATGAGTGGACTCGTATTCCTCACTTCTATATGAATTACTATGTATATCAATATGCAACTGGTATGGCTGCAGCAACTGCTTTAGCAGATAAGATTTTACATGGTACTCCTGAAGATTTAGAGGCTTACTTAAACTATTTACGTTCTGGACGTAGTGACAAACCAATTGAGGTTATGAAAAAAGCAGGGGTAGATATGACTCAAACTCAATATCTATATGATGCCATGAATGTGTTCGAACAACGACTAGAACAATTAGAAGAGTTGTTGAACGAAGAGTAACAGAGATACAAATTGACTTTTCTGATGTAGTACTAGGACGCCAGAAGCCCCTTTCGGGTCTCTTGGCTAAAAATCAAGCCTAAGGTCTTGATTTTACCTGTGATAGAATCTGTTTAACAGATTCTATCACTCGTACTACTGTGAAAAGTCATTTATATTTGTACGGACAAATATGGGAGTACGTATGGTTAATCAGACTTTCCTCATACTACTATGGAAAGTCTTTTTGTATTTTTTTATCTTATTTTTGAGCATTTTTAGATTAGGGATTGTTTCATTTATGATACACTTACGTAGATTAATGGAGGGGGATAGTTATGGTTGAACAAAATTTTGGGAACTCGTGTGCGTGGATAAATATAAATTCAGAAGAAATTAGTGATGCTTCTTCTGTTTATCATATATATCAGCTTGATAAAGAAATGTTAGAGTATGCGCTAGATGAAAACGAAAGAGCGCATATTGAATATTGTCGTCCAAAAGAAACATTAGTAGTGATTTATAATGTCATTAAACAAACTAAGAGAGAAAATCGGTATGAGACCGTTCCAATGACTTTTATTGTTCGAAAGGATCAAATCATTACAATTTCAAACCAATATAATGACTATATTGTAGAGGCGATGAGAAGAGAGTGGGAAGAGAGACCGGATATTTCGGTGTTTACTTTTTTATTTTCTAGTTTAATGATGATTACTGAAAATTATTTTCCTAAGATTGAAAGTTTGAAAAAAGAGCAAGAAATTCTTAGTCATAAATTAAGACATAAAACAACGAAGAAAAATCTATTTGCATTGTCTGATTTAGAGATTGGGAGTGTTTATTTAGTTTCTGCAACAAAGCAAAATGCGATTGTATTAGAGCAATTAAAGACTCAAGTATTATTTAAGGAATTAGAGTTTGGTGAGGAAGAAAAATTAGAAAATAGTTTAATTGAAGCGAAGCAATTAGTGGAAATGACATCGATCAATCTTCAGATTTTGCAACAATTATCGGGTACTTATAATAATGTGTTGAATAATAATTTGAATGATACAATGAAATTATTAACGATCATTTCGATTTTATTAACGATTCCAAACATTGTGACGGGATTTTTTGGGATGAATATTACGGTTCCTTTAACGGGGCTTGCGCATGGTTGGGGAATTGTGTTAGGGATTATTGTGACAGTTATTGTCATTGCAAGTGTCGTTTTGTCACGTTTTATTAAGAAGTAGAGGGCGTGGAAATTGAGTTTTTGGTATAGTAGTATTAGTACGCCAGAAGCCACTTACGGGTCACTCGTACTACTATAAAAACTCTATTTCTACTTTAAAGGGCTGTATGAGAATGGATTGTGAAAATAGTAATATATATCAAGGAATGGTATAATTAACTAAATTATTAAAAGTGAGGTAAGTTATTATGCAACGTTCTGATATACAGAGGATGGCTCGTGATATTTTAGAAAATCAAGTAATTGAGAATAGCTATATAGAGTATAAAAAATCTGTACAATTTAAAGATAAAATTTTAAAAACAGCTTGTGCGTTTGCAAATAATTACATGAATAATGAAATTGGATTAATCTTCATTGGAGTTGAAGAAGTAGATGACAAAGATACTCAACAGAAGGCGATTCCAAAGCGACCAATCAGTGGAATTAAAGAACCAATGATTGAAATAGTTGAAAATCAACTTAAATCTCTACTTTCTTATATAACTCCTAAAATTAACTATCATATTATTCAAGATAAAATAGATGATGAATATTATATAGTTGTTGCAGTTGAACCAAATGTTAAAGGACCTTGTCAGACAACTATTAAAGCTGAAAAAGATAAGAAAATTGCACTAAAGGCTGGAAGATATATTAGAGTTTCAAGAGATTCAAACCTTCCTAATACTCTTGAAGAGTTTGAACTATTAAAGAAATTTGCAAATTATAATTTTAGTTCTAGTTTAAACCAAACTGCAACATTAGATGATTTAAGTTATGAGTATATGAAAGAATATCTTACATTAACAAATGCAAAGGATGATCTTAAAAAACTTTCTAAATTAGAAATGGCTAAAGCATTAGGATTAATAAGTGAAAGTCAATATGGAGGTTATAGAGCAAAGAATTTTGCAGTTCTAATGTTCTGTGAAAAACCTAATCGTTTTATTCCAAATGCACAAGTAGAAATTATTCGTGAAATTGATGGTACTGACAAAATGGAGCGTATAACATTTGATTCACCAGTATGGCTACAAGCAAAACAAGTTGTACGATATTTTCAAGAAAATATTATGCGTTCTTTTACTTTACGTTATTCTGATAAAATGGAGCATAAAGTTATATATAATTTTCCTATAGCAGCTTTTGAAGAATTAGCAACAAATGCTATTTTACATAAAGAGTATGATGAAGATGAATATGTTGGAATTTACATTTATAAAGATAAAATTTCTTTTGTGAATCCTAATAGACCACTACCTCCAGTTACGATTGAAGCATTAAATAATGAAAGAAGTTTTGATAACAGGAAATACTTAAATAAGGAATTAAAAGATATGTTTTATGCTTTGGAATTGATAGAATCATATGGGTCTGGAATCAGAAGAGCAAAAGATTCTTTAGAGGCAAATCTTTCACCAAGTATTTCTTTCTTACCTAAAGATAATTCATCAAATTATACGAATGCCATTATTTTTGTACAAGAGGAATTTTTAGAAGATAAGTTGCTTGATAAAACTAACCAAGAAACTAACCAAGAAACTAACCAAGAAACTAACCAAGAAACTAGAAAAGAAACTGTAATGGGAAAACAGATTATTGAGTTAATGAAAATAAATCCACATATTACTATAAAAGAACTTACAGAAGCAATAGGAGCTTCTACAAGTGGTATAAAATATAATCTCAATATTTTGAAAAATAGTGGTAGAATTTTAAGAAAAGGATCTACAAAATCAGGTGTCTGGATAGTAATAAAATAAGTATTATTAATTATTGGAAAGAATAGCAGAAGGAGTTTTTATAGTAGTACGATTCAAGAGACCCGAAAGGGGCTACTGGCGTCTTAGTACTACTATAGTAAAAAACTCCTTTTCTACGATGTAAAGAAAAATATTAGAGAACATAAAAACAGGCGTGCAATTGAAGTGACCCCAAAAAGTTAGACTTTTTTTGAGACGACTTAAGTCGTCTCTTTTTGATTCATAAAATGTATGAATAACCCCCTAGGGGGTTCGCGCCAAATTTTTTGGCGCATTTTTTCTTAGCTCAAATAGATTTACTAGTTAAGCAATACGAGCAGAGTTTGAATGAGTTATTCTGTAATTTACAGGACTTAGCCCATCCAGTTTAATTTTTATACGTTTGTTGTTGTAATAATCAATATAATCAATAATAGCTTTCTCTAATTCATCAAGAGACTTAAATTCTTTTTCAAATCCATAAAACATTTCTGATTTCAATATACCAAAGAAAGATTCCATCATACCATTATCTGCACTGTTTCCCTTACGTGACATAGATGGTAGTATACCTTTACTCTCTAAAAATTGATGATAAGAATCATGTTGGTATTGCCAACCTTGGTCACTATGGAGAATTGTGTTCTCGTACTTCTCATCTGTAAATGCCTCATTTAACATTGTCTTTACTTGTAGTAAGTTAGGTGAGCGTGAAAGATTGTACGCAATAATTTCACTGTTAAATCCATCTAAAACTGGTGATAAATATAGTTTCTGTTCGCTATTCGGAATGGCAAACTCAGTTACATCTGTGTAACATTTTTCCATTGGTTTAGTCCCTTCAAAATCACGTTGAATCAGATTATCTGATCTCTTGCCAACATCTCCTTTGTGCGAATAATACTTGAGTTTACGACGAATACGAGCAATTAAACCAAGAACTTTCATTAAGCGTTGTACCTTCTTATGATTCACTTTAAATCCACGATTTCTCAATTCTAAATGAATTCTACGGTAACCATAGTTTCCCTTATGTTCGGTAAAAATTTCTTGTATTTCATCTTTAATTTGTTGATCTTTATCTGGTTGGTTCATTTGTTTTAAATGGTAATAGTACGTTGAACGAGCTAATTTAATTACTTTAAGAAGAATATCCAATGCAAATTCATTGATTAATTCTTGAACAATTTCAGCTTTTCTTTTTTCTCTTTTTCCTCCTTCAATCGGAGTTCTCTTAACTTTTTTAGAATTGCATTCTCCGCTCTTAAGTATTCATTCTCTAGTTGAAGACGTTCTAAATCTGTCATTTCTTCTAATTTTTTCTTTGGCTTGCGTCCCATTGAATTTGATCTCCCTCTTGTTTTCTCAACAATAGTATACCCATTTTTCTTATATTGTGCTAGCCAATTCGAAAGTAAGCCACGATTCGGAAGAGCATAATCAATAGATACACTTAATTGTGAACGCCCTTCTAAAAGAACTTTATCAATTATTTCCTGCTTTAATTCTAGCGAATAGTAACGATTTTTTTCTTTTTTAACAATTTCTATTCCATATTGATTGATCAATCGTACTAAGTATTCAATATGAGCGACGTTGATATCGTATTTCTTTGAAAGATTCTTTAAGCTTTCACCTTGTTTTCTTAATTGATAGATTTCTATTTTATCTTCATAAGTTAATTTCATAAAAAACACCCCAAAAGTTAGATTTTTCATGTCTAACTTTTGGGGTGCAGTACATTTTTTGGTTCTCCAGTTTTTTAGTCTTTATTTACTATTTTTCTTTCTAGCTGATTGACGATTTTGTTTTTTTCGTTCAATTCTTTGTTTTTGTTTAATTTCATGAGTTAGTTTTTTCTTGTATCCAG
>NZ_CAUPZT010000012.1:0-41914 GCF_963515615.1 uncultured Granulicatella sp.
TCTTTTGAACACCTTTAACACCTTCACGAGTTACAGTATCATCACCTACATATTTTGTAGAATCTAATACTTCTTCTGTATTGAATGCAACGTCATTTTCAGTCGTTTCCTCAGTAATTCTGTATTCTGGCAATGTTTGTACAAGAGCTTCACCTTGCTTCTCACCTTCTTGCACTTCTTGAACGCCTTTAGCTTCATGATACTCTGGAAGTTCCGTTTGAGTTAAGGCTTGACCCTTTTTATCTTCCTCTTGTGTCCCTTTTGCCTCTTGGTATTCTGGGAGAACTGGTTGTACTAATGCTTCACCTTGCTTCTCACCTTCTTTTACTTCTTGAGTACCTTTTACTTCAATTTTTTCAGTATGTTCTGGTAAAGTTGGTTGCGTTAAGGCTTGGCCTTCTTTTCCTAGTTCCTGTGTGCCTTTTGTCACTTCTACTTTTGGTATTTCAGGTTTCACTTCTGGAGTTGATTTTGGTGTTTCCTTCTCAACTACTGAAGTTGGTTTCACTGGAGCTTCTTCTTTTGCTCCTACCCCAATAATTTGTGAAATTGGTTGTTTTGTTACTTCAGAACTTAAAACTTTTCTTGTTTCTACTCCATTCACAACTGTTACTTGAGTTTGAATTGTACGAACTCCTGGTTGTCCAGCGTAAAGAACACGACTCTTACCTTTTTCTAATGTTGTATCTACCTGTGTAATTGTCTCAAACGGAATTTCTTCAGTTGTTGTTTCAATTCTTGTCTCTTCTTTTTTCTCTACTACAGTTGCAGGAACTTCTGGAGTAACTTCTTCAGCTGGATCTTCTACAGTAGTTTTCGCTTGTTCTGGATGAGAAATTTGTTTTAATTCTTTCTCACTTAAATATCCAACATAACGATAGCCATCAATTTGTACTACTCCTTCATTTGAAGTAGCACGAATCACTTGATTTAATTCCACTGCTACTGCTTGAGAAGGAATAAATGTTGCTGCTCCTGAAGCAGTGATTAATAATGCTCCTAAAATTTTATGACGTTTTTTCTTAGAAACGACTAAAACAATACTACTTGCAGCTAATAATCCTGCAGCAGTAAATGCCATATTTTCTCTTACTCCCGTTTGTGGAAGTACTTGTTCAATTTTACGGTAAATTAAATAATACACTTCTTCATCCTGAGGTGGAACTTCCGTATGAAGAAGAGCTTTTTCTTGTTCTGTTAAATTTGCTTCGTCAACATAATGATAAGTTGATGGACTTGCGGCACTTACTGGAGTGCCCATTCCAAATAATGCAGACCCAATCACGACTGATCCAGCAATTTTTTTAATTTTTCTTATAGAAAAAATTTCTTTTCTCATATCTTTTCCTTTCTATTATTAAATTTGAGTGCAATATAGTATAACATATATAAAAAATGACTTCTATAGATAAATAAGCTAATCATCTATTTTCAAGATCCCCTTAGTATTCGCATCAATAATGACTTCCATTGAATGTCCATTATGATGAATTTCTACTTTCCAAATTAATTGTCCGTTATCTCGTTCTATTTGCCAATCTTTTAATTGACCTCCAGAAAATTGCCCCATAGCAATCGAAATAATTTCATCTACATCAGATAATTTAGAAGCATCCACTTTTTCATATTCACGTTTATACGCAATATTTCCTTTTTTTCGATCCATTTCAGTTTGTACAAAAGTTTGTGAATCTGCTTGATAAATATATTCATATTCTGTAGTATTATCCATTGCAGAAACTTCATATACAGTTGGTTGTTGCGCTGACTTTAATTGAACTTTAGTGATATCTAAAGAACCATATTGGCTAAAGAACACTTCTGATAATTTTTCCATCGCTTCTTTATAAGAAGATACTGGATTTTGTGTAGATGTTTGCGCTCCACTCGTTGCAGATTGTTTTGACGCTTTACTTGTTGTTGTTTGATTACTTTGTATCGTTTGCGCTACTGAAGTAGTCGTTGTTGGTTGTGGCGCTGTATTAATTTGAACACAGGCACTTAATACACTTGCCAACACAATTAATAAAATGAATTTACTTTTTTTCATATTTTCCTCTTTCTAATTGATTTTTATAATACTTTAAATATATAAAAAACCTTGTTATGTTGCAAATAAAACAGTTTTATTTCATATTATTTTTATCACTCACGTTTTATGGTACAATATTAAAAAACATTCTTAAAAGGAGAGTCTATGTTAGAACAATATAAAACCATTCGTCAAGATGGGCAGCACGAAATTGAAATTAAAGGTTCACGCTTTATAGCTCATTTCAAACGTACAGAAACAGAAGAAGAAGCTCTCGAATTTATCCAAGCTATTAAAAAAGAACTTTGGAAAGCTACACATAATTGTTCAGCTTACTTAATCGGAGAAAGAGATGAATTCCAACGTGCAATGGACGATGGAGAACCGAGTGGAACAGCTGGTGTTCCAATGTTAGAAGTATTGAAGAAACAAGCACTAAAAAATACTACGGTTGTTGTCACACGTTATTTTGGTGGAACAAAACTAGGTGCAGGTGGACTTGTTCGTGCTTATACAGGTGCTGTAGCAGAAGGACTAAAAGCCATCGGTATCGTCCAAGCTAGCTTAGAAACCATTTTAAAAGTGACGATCGATTATTCAACCGTTGGAAAACTAGAATACTATCTTGAAACAAATACTATTTCTGTAGTTGACAAAGAATTTACAGATGTAGTAGCGATTCATTGTAGCTTACCTGTTGAAGAAGTAGAATCTTTCCAAGAATCAGTAATTGAATTATTACAAAACAAAGTTCAATTCGAAGAATTAGGACAACAATATATCGAAAGACTTATTTCATCCGAAGAATAATAAAAAAATGTGGAGCAAACAGCTCCACATTTTTTTTATTGCTTTTACAGTAGCTTTGGCATGAGATTCGCATAGCGAAGCTGCTGCCGTCCTTCTGCTACTACAGGAAACTCAAATTTTTCTCGCATACGCTCTCTCGTCTTTCTATTTTTGAATGAAAAAGAATTCCCGCAGTAGCACAAGTAAAATAAACCACAGAATGTGGATTATTTTACTGGAAAAATTGAGACCTTAGGCTCAATTTTTAGCCAAGAGACCCCGAAGGGGGTTACTGGCGTCCTCTGCTACTTCAGGAAAATCAATTCTTATTCAAATTGCGCGCGGTATAAACCAGCATAAAATCCTTGTTTTGCTAACAATTCTTCATGAGTTCCTTGCTCAATCACATTCCCTTTTTGCATCACTAAAATCTTATCAGCATTACGAATCGTAGATAAACGGTGCGCAATCACAAACGAAGTCTTATGTTCCATAATATGATCCATCGCTTTTTGAATTTGCATTTCAGTTCTCGTATCTACATTCGAAGTTGCTTCATCTAAAATGAAAACAGATGGTGAAGCTAAAATCGCACGAGCAATCGTTAATAATTGTTTTTGCCCTCCAGAAATATTATCCGTTTCTTCCGTAATATACGTATCATATCCATCTGGTAATTTACGAATAAAATCATCCGCAAAGGCTTGTTTTGCTGCCTGAACGACTTCTTCATCCGTTGCATCTGGACGACTATAACGAATATTTTCTCGAATCGTTCCTTTAAATAACCAAGTATCTTGCAATACCATTCCAACTTTTGAACGGAGAGAATCCACTTTATAATCTTGAATATTATGCCCATCAATTTCAATCGCTCCACTTGTAATATCATAGAAGCGCATTAATAAATTAATCACAGTTGTTTTACCTGCACCTGTTGGCCCTACAATCGCTACAGTTTCCCCTGCTTTAACATCAATATTCAAATCTTCCATTAATGTTACTTCTGGAGTATAACCAAATGAAACATGCTTAAATTGAACATCTCCAACGATAGCTGGAAGTTCTTCTTTATCGCCTTCTTCTTCCATTTCCTCTGCATCTAATAATTCAAAAATTCGCTCAGCAGCTGCTAACATAGATTGAGTTAGTCCAATCATATTCGCTGCATCTCCCATTGGTTGGCTAATATTACGCATATATTGCAAAATCGCTTGAATACCACCAATAGTAATCATTCCACTAGCAGCAAACAATCCGCCGACAATCGCTACAAATACATAAATAATGTTATTAATTAAACGAGAAATCGGGAACATCAATCCTGCAAAAAATTGTGCTTTCCAAGCATGTTCATACAACTCATCATTTAACGCTTGAAATTCTGCTTGCGAACGTTCTTCGTAATTGAACGCTTTTACAATCTCATGTCCGCCATAATATTCTTCAATATAGCCATTTAAACGTCCTGTAGTTTCTTGACGATTCGCAAATGCTGTAGAAGACTTCTTCCCAATTAATCCAATAATAAATAGAGAAAGAGGAATCCCTAAAAATCCGATAATCGCCAATGGAATATTGACCGTAAACATCATAATGATAATTCCAAAGAATGTCAGAACTGTTGTAAAAATTTGATTCGATACTTGTGAAAAAGAATCATCAATTGTTTGAATATCATTTGTTGCACGACTTAATAAGTCCCCTCTTGATTGCTCATCAAAATATCGAACTGGTAAACGTGTGAATTTTTCGTCAATTTCTTTTTGTAATCGATAAATAATATCACTAGCAACACGAGACATAAAATATTTTCCTAAAAAGTTTAACCCTGCTGCTAAAATGTATAAAACCGCTAAAGTCTTCGCAATCGCAAAAACTCCTGCTAAATCAACTGAAGTATAATTAGAGGCAATATAACTTTCACTAATTAACGTCGTTGCATCCCCTAAAATTTTAGGCAATTGTACATCTAAAATGACTGAAACAAGGGATACTACTAATACAAACGTAACAATCACACGATCAGGCTTTAAATAACTTAATAATCGTTTTAAGACAGTTTTATTCATGCGTATCCTCCATTTCTTCTAAGCTTGATTGAGAATTCATAATTTCTTGATAAATTTGGTTACTTTCTTTCAATTCATCATGTGTTCCAATTCCAACAACATTTCCTTCATGTAATACAATAATTTTAGTTGCATCTGTTACGGAAGAAATTCTTTGCGCGACGATAAAAACAATCGATTGTTGATTAATTTCTGCTAAATTTGCACGAAGTTTTGCTTCTGTTTTCGCATCTAAAGCTGAGAAGCTATCATCATATACATAAATCGAAGCTTGTTTTAATAATGCACGAGCAATCGATAATCTTTGTTTTTGACCTCCAGAGAAATTATCTCCTTTTTGCTCTACGTGAGCATCTAGTCCTTCTTCTAAACTAGAAACAAACTCCCACGCTTCCGCTTGTTTTAATGCTTGAATCATTTCTTCATCTGTTGCTTGTTCATTTCCAAATCTTAAATTATCTCGAATACTTCCTTCAAATAACATACGATTTTGAGGTACAAATGCGATTTGCTCGCGTAGTTCTTTTTCGGTAAATTCTCGAATATTTACTCCATTTATTAACAACTCTCCAGAACTTGTATCTAAGAATCGCATTAATAAATTCACTAGTGTAGATTTTCCTGCTCCTGTTGAACCGATAATTGCAATTTTCTCTCCAACTTTTGCAGTGAAATTCACGTTATTTAGCATCGCCTTTTCTGCTCCTTCATATTTGAAAGAAACATCTTTAAATTCTACTGTATCAATTTTTTCTAGCCCATAATCATCGCTCACAAATGTTTGAATATTTTCTTGTTCTAATACTTCATTGATTCTTTTTGCAGCTACAAGACCTTGAGGAATCATAATAAAGATAATCGATAGTAATAATAACGCTATTAATACAAGAACAGAATATTGAATAACTGCCATTAAAGCTCCCACTTCTAATTGAGATGCTTGAATTAAATGAGCTCCCACAAGAACAACCGCTAAATTCGCAAAATTAATCGTAATCATCATTAATGGCATAATCAAACTAAATTTAATATACATACCGAAGATTAATTTACGATACTTTTCATTCACTTGATCAAAACGTTCTACTTCATACTCACTCTTATTAAAGGCACGAATGACACGAATCCCCGTTAATGAATCACGAATAATTTGTGTTAGTGTATCTGTCATTTGACGCATAATGGTAAAGTCTTTTGAAACAGTTTTGACTAATAATGCGACTGCAATTCCTAAAAATGGAATGGATCCTAATAATACTAATGACAATGTAAAGTTCATACGAATAGAAAGAATAATAGAACCCACTAACAATAATGGAGCCATCAATACCATACTCATTGAAAATCCTAATGTTTGCGCTAAACTTTGAATATCTCTTGTTGTACGATTAATATAAGAAGATGTTCCAAACTTTTGGAAATCTTGCGTTGAGAAATGTTGAATTTTTGTAAACATACTCAAACGTAAATCTTTTGATAATCCCGCAGAGAATTTCCCGATAAAACGAACGACTAAAATGGATAACACTAAATCTAAAGTCGAAGTCAGTAACATGAATCCCCCCTGTTGTAAAATTACCGCTTGGTTTTGTTTTAAAATCCCATTACTGACTAATGTAGCTAAAATTGTTGGAGATAGTAAACTTGAACCCACTTGTAAAATCGTTAAAATCACAATTCCTGCTAATAATGCTCGATATCTACGAACATGATTCATGATTTGTTTCATTCATTTTCTTCCTTTCTATATGAGAGTGTTTCGATTGGAATACTTTCAATCGTATTAATCATTTTGTGGATGACTTGAAAAGCATTTTCCAATTCTTCTTTTTCTTGAGTTGCTAATATTTTTTGAACCATTTCATGATTTCTTTTAGAAATAATTTTTCCAACTTCTTTTCCATAATCTGTCAAAGTTACTAGTGTTACTCGTTTATCTTTTGGATCATTCATACGAACGATATACCCATGTTTTTCTAATGAATTGACGAATTGGATGGCTGTTGAAGATTTAATTTCATAAAAGCAGCTAATGTCTTTGATGGTTAGTGTTTTTCCAAATTCTGATTCGTAATAATACAAGAGAATTAAGACATTGTTTTCGCGTATTGTAAGGTTAGGGGCAATACTTCTGAAAACATTTAGATGTTCAATTCTTAAAAATACTTTGAGAATGTCATCAAAAATTTGTTTGGTTGTCATAAAGTCTCTCCTTTCGATTTTGCTTTATTAGATAGTAACAAAGAAAAGGTAGGTAGTCAACCTACTTATATCGTTCAGGAAATACTTTCCTGAAGTAGCAAGGACGGTAGCAGCCCTTGCGGTCTCATACCTAAAATTCGAGCCTTGGTCTCGAATTTTCCCTATAACATCAGCCATCATGGCTGATGTTATTTTTGCTACTTCCGAAAAGTATTTCCCTCACTGTTTTTGCACCGTTTAACGTATACACTGAAAATAAACACCAATCCATTTTTCAATGGATTGTGTTCCTTTGCTACGGTGAAAATTTTCTTTCTTTATCGATATACAATTTTTATGTATATTTAGTAAAAATCATTAACAACGAAGTTGCAAGGCCCCTCTACTTCCAAAAAGTATTTTTCTCTCTTTTTTGCATGCAAAAAAAGGACAAGAATCGTTGTCCTTGTCCCTTTTCTTCTTTATTTTCTTTTTACGAGTTGCTATATGGACGGTTATAATCCCATAATATAGCTAACAAGCCTACTAGAGCTACTAACATTGTGGCAACTCCTGGTTTTCCAACCATTTGATGTCCTTTTACTAATACAACTAAAAAGATCACCATCAAGACTACTCGTATCCATATTCTAACTTTTGGATTCATCACATATGCTCCCATCTAATTTCACTTGGATTCATGATGACTGATTCATGATTTCCATTACCATCATAAACTTCAGTTTCTTGTGCTTCATTTGTATTATTGACAATTGCATATAAACCTTTTTCAGGATATGCATGTACTTCAACAGATAAATTAGAAGAATACCATTTTTTGAATTCTTGTTCTTTAGCAGCTGCATAGTATAAAGCACGAAGTAATAATCTTGTGTTTTCAGGGCTATAAGGTAATCCTGCAAGATATACCCCACGACCTTTTCCATATGGATTAGCTGCTAAATGAATTTCACCAAATTCTTTTCCTTCAGCATTGGCTGGCATTACAATACCTTCTACTTCTTGAGAAACTTTTGGATTGCTGAATTCTAACACTTCTGTATTTTCAGTTAATCCGTAGACATTCTTCATTCCTTCTCCGAAATCGATTTTGCGTACATCTTTAATATCTTCTGTAATGAAGTGAGTGTCTAATTCTTTTGTAAAATATTTATCAGTAGATAAGCTATATCCCATTTCGCGTTCTACCCCTAGAACATCTGCTAATTGGAAATATCTACCTTGATGGTGAACAGCTGTTGGTTCTCCTACCCCAACAAATCCTCCACCATTATATACAAATTCACGAATTTTAGTTAGTAGTTCTGGATTTTTCCAAACATCCCCACCACTAAATGCAGTTCCGGCATCACCAGCATTAATAATTACATCCACGTCTTTTAAGATATCTGTCGTTAAGACATCTTCAAAGCTAATGAATTGGACATCAACACTAGCACCACTTAAGGCTTCCATAATTCCTAAGTATGAATAAATTTGTTTATAAGGTAACTCATGTGCCACCATATGAGATTGCCATGTACGTAATTTACCCCATGCATTTAGAATCGCTACTTTCAAACCTACATATGGTTTTGTATGTTTTACAACATCATAAATTTCTCGGAATTCATCTGTTACTTGTTCGATGTAATCAACAAATTTAGGGAATTGATAAGCTAAACTTAAGTAACCACCATATCCAATTCTGTCGACTGGATTTCTCATAATCGCACGTCTTGCAGATAACCAATTTTTATTAGCTTCAATCGTTGGATCATTTCCTTCTCTAAATACATCTGGGAAGAAGTATGGTAAGAATCTTCCTTCTGTGTATTTAACATGAGGGATATCAGAAATCATACGTAAAGTTGCTCCGCCCCCTACAGAACCTACAACGGCATCTAAACCAATTTCTTTGAAATATTTTCCATATGGTTCTGTACCAATCCAGTTATCTCCTAGGAACATCATTGCTTCTTTTCCTGCATCATGTGCAAGGTCTACTAATTTTTTCGCTTCTGTTGCTACGAATTTTTGAATAAAGTCGATATAGTCTAAATAAGCTTTACTTGGTGTTCTAAATGTTGAATTATAATATCCTTCATCTACAATATCTTCCGCTCTTAAGCGATAGCCTTTTTCTTTTGCAAAAGCTTCTAAAGCTGCTACAGAAACGCTAGCACCATATCCAAACCAATCTACAAATTTTTCTTTTCCTAATTGATTAAAAATTAATGTGAAATGATAGAAGAAAGTTGTAAAGCGGACAACATCTGTGTCTGGATTTTCTTTTAACCAATTTTTTAAATACGTTTGCATATATTCATTAGACGCCGGCTGACGGACATCAAATGGAATATCATGAGGAACATTACCCCAGTTATTTGTAATATGATTATACATTTGAGTAGGATCCCAAATGGCATATACTAAGAAGGACACCGTATATTCATGAAAAGCTTCTGCTCCATGAACTGTAATAATATCTCTTTCTTTGTCTAATTCCCAATTGTCTACGCTAACCACTTTCCCAGTTGTACGGTCAATGACTTCCCAATAAAGTTTTTCATCATGAACATAATCTGGTTGAACTTGATCTGTAAAATATCCATCCATAAATGGAATTTCTAATTCATTTGACGTTGCTAGATGAAATTTAGACATTACATAAATTTGTTGACATTCTTCCATATGTTTTTCAGCAAATTCATTATGATTTCTTGCAACAAAGTATGTTGTATAAATTTTTGCATCTAATTGTTTTGTTGCTTCGTCTAATTTCGTTCCATCACTATCACGAATGGCATCTGCTCCCCAACGGTCAATTAATTCTTTTGTTTCTTTTAGGAAATTAGCTTGACTTGGTAATGTTAAACGTCCTTTCGTCTTACTCATGGTGTTTCTCCTCTCTACTCTTTAGAACCACCCAAGGTCATTCCTTGTGTTAATTTATTTTGAACAAGAATATATAAAATTAATGTTGGTAACATTACTAATACCATCCCTGCATACATTTGACCATATTGTGCCGCTCCACGTTGAGCTTGTAACAAGTTTTTTAACCCAACTGGCAACGTTTGGCTTTTACCCGGCATTAATGTTAATGCAATGATATATTCATTCCAGAATGATAAGAAGTTAAATAAAATTACCGTAATAATACTTGGTCGTGCCATTGGTGTCATTACTTTAAACATTGTAGTAAAATAACCAGCTCCATCAATAGATGCTGCTTCTTCAAATGTTGTTGGTAATGTTTTGAAGAAGTTAGATAATAAGTAAATCGTGAACGGTAATGATGTAGCAGCATATACAACAGCCAATACAAAAATGTTATTTAAGAAAAATCCATTTGTGATACCAAATGTTTTTAATCCTTTATCCCAATCTAATAACATTAAGAAAATTGGAACAACGATATAGTTTACGTTAATGAATAATCCACCTTTTAGTAAAGTATTAATTAATTTACTTCCAGGGAATTTAAATCTTGCTAATACATAAGCAGCTGGAATAGCTACCCCTACTAAAATGATTAATGCTAATGCTGTTACGATAACAGAATTTAACATATAATCTCCCATTTTTGCGCTAGTCCATGCATCAATAAAGTTTTGGAAATAAAATCCTTTTGGTGCTGTCCATGGACTACCATAAAATTCACTATTTTGCTTAATGGATGCGACAAATACCCAACCAACAGGCACAATAATGGAAATGGCTAATGTAATTAACGCTACATAAATAAATGCTTTATATAAACGTTCAAATGAATGAGTTTGCATTTTCATAATATGCCTCCTAATATTCTAAGATATCACGTTTTGTAATGTGACTTACAATACCTGATAATCCAAATGAGAAGATAAATACTACTACCCCAATCGCCATACCATACCCATAAGATGAGTTAGTATACGCTTGGTTAAACATGTAGCTTAAGAATACTTCTGTAGAACCATCCGGACCACCGTTTGTTAAAATTTGTACTAATAAGAAACTCAAGTTAATCGTACTAATAATAAAGAATGTTAAAGTTGTACGAATACTATTCCAAATTAAAGGTAATGTAACATTGAAAAATTTACCAATTTTTCCTGCACCGTCTAAATCAGCTGCTTCATATAAGCTAGCTGGAATATTTGCCATACCAGCCATGTACATAACCATATAATATCCAATCGCTTGCCAAATTAAGGCAAATGCTAAGGAATAAATAACAACCGATTGATCTCCCAACCACAAACGTTCTAATGCTTCTGGTAAAATGGCATTTAATAAACCACCTTTAGGATCATAAATAGCTGCAAATAAACCAGCGATAACTACGATTGATAAAATATTTGGGATATAGAAAATAATTCTAAATAAATTATTTCCACGAATCTTTTCTGTTGTTAAAATTGATGCAAATAAAACTGCTAAAACAACTGTTACAATTGTTACAACAACAATTAATAAAATCGTATTTTGAATTGTTCTTGAAAAATTCTCATCTTTCCATAAAGTTACAAAATTATCAAACCCAACAAATTGTTTATTCTTAGAAAATCCACCCCAACGATACATAGACATTCTAAATACTTCAATCGTTGGATAAATTAAGAAAGTAAGAAATAATATAATGGCAGGTAATATACACGCTAGAATAAAACCAGCACGTTCTTTTTTCCGACGATTATTCATTTTCATGCTCCTATCTTTTCTTTAAGTATAAAATAAAGCTGGGAATGGCACCTCCTGAAAGAAAACTCTTGGAACTTTGAAACTACTTAATACTGAGTTTATCTTCCCGAAAGAGCCTCTTTTCCCAGCTCCTTTTTTATCCATTCATACTAGTTGAAGAATTATTTTTCTACAGCCGCACTTAATTTTTGGCTAACTTCTTCAACTGATTTTTGCCAATCAGCTACAGATTTTTGACCAGATGCTACAGAGTCGATTTGTCCATATAATGTTTCTTTCATATTTACGCCTTCAACTGGTTTTGTAGCGATAAAGTTACCATTGATAACTCCGTCAACTTCATCTACAACTTTGTATAAGCTTTGTAATTCAGCAGGTAATTTGCTTGTTACACCTTGAATTGGTTGTGCAGCATTATGTTTTGCAAAGATTGCTGCTGCTTTATCAGAATATAAGAATGATAAGAATTCTTTAGCTTCTTTTTTGTTAGTTGCTGCTTCTGGAACCCAGATGTGTTCGAAGAATGAGTAAACGAAACGTTTGCCGCCTTTTTCGATTGCTGGAGCAGCATTCATAGCCCATTTGAATCCATCAGCACGAGGAGCATCTTTCATTTCTCCAACTACCCATGTACCATTTGGCATGAATAAAGCTTTATTGTCTAATAATAATTGTTGGTTCTTAGTAAAGCTTTGTGGGTTAGCGTTTGCTACTGTTGAAGGTTCAACATTTTTCACTAATTCGCCTAATGCATTGAAAGCCTTAGTTGCGCCATCAGAAGTGAAGATTCCTTTTTCATAGCTCATTGCTTTGTTGAATAAATCAACTCCACCAGCATTTGCTAATAATGCAGGGAAGAAACTATCTAAGTATCCAGTTGTTGGATAAGTAAATAATGAAATTCCTTCTGCTTTTGCTTTTTCAGCTAATTCTTTCATAGCAGGCATATCTTTTGGAACTTCCCAACCTTTTTGTTTGAATAATCCTTCGTTATAGAATAAACCTGTTGGAGCATAGAACATTGGTGCTAAGTAGTGTTTACCATCACGATAAGGATCTGTAACTGTAGAACCTAATACTCCATTTAATAATTTTTCAGAAACTTTTTTATCTTCTCCGTATACTTTCATATCGAATAAATCAGAGATATCTGCTAAGCCTTTTTCTTTAATTAAAGTTTCTGGTAAAGCTTTTTTACGTCCTAATGCAAGCATTACAACATCTGGGAAGTCTCCAGCTTTCATTTTTGGTGAAAGTTCGTCTTCTAGTTCTTTACTAGATTGTAATTCAACTTTAACATTTGGATTTGCTTCTTCATAAGCTTTGATTAACTCAGGCCACATTTCTTTACCATAACCTGATTCAAGAGCTGCTAATTTAAGAGTTTTCTTTTCTCCTGATTTAGTTTCTGCAGGTTTGTCAGTAGTTGTTTTATTATTACAAGCTACTAATCCAACAGTTGCTAAAAGCGCTGCACTTGATAACATTAATTTCTTTTTCATAAATATTCCTCCTGTTTTCCCGAAAACTTATCGTTTTCGAAAGGTTATTCTTTTTTTACCTCGACATCATAATACTACTAATAAAACGTTTACACAATTATTATATTGCTATCTTTTATAAAAATATTGCTTTTTTAATTTCTTTTCAGGAAGAATTCTTATATTAAATATTCCTAAATCGCTTTATATATTATTTTATCCATTTACTCCTACTAACATTTTTATGTATAAAAAAAGAGTCAAGTACATGACTTAACTCTTATCATTATTGCAATATTCTTCTTCACCATTACTTTACCACTCTTTTGGACTCCACAATTGTCCATCTAATTGTCCCTTATAATGGTCAATTCTCTGCTGTTGTTCTAATAATAACTGTTTACAAGCTTCTAAAAAGGCACGTTCTTTATAATCTTGACAGTCTTCTTGCCATGTAACAATTTGTTTTTCCATCCATTTAGAATCCATCTGCTTCATTCCCCATTTCTGAAAGCATCATCACTAATTCTTCTCTTTCTTGTTTCAACTCCACAATCCACTCTCTCACTTGTTGCGTATGAGTATTCTCATAGTACTCCATTCTATCCAACATCCATTGTTCTTTTTCGTTAAACTGCTGGGATCCATTTTCTAAGTAATATAAGTAGTCCACTAATAACTGTTGCTTTTTAGACTCCGATAAATATTGAAATTGATAAATGACAAAAGGCGTTTGATAGTTCCAGCCTAATTGATTAGCAAGTGCTTGATAAGGTCTTAATAATTCTTCGATTCCAAAACCTACTGACCCACCCGCTGTATATCGGTTTCTTTTAGCACCCACTGTAACAACAATTCCTAATTCTTTCTTCTTATCTTTTTGAGACAGATTCAACGTCAGTACTTCATCCATCCATTGCTTCATCACACTAGGACATTGATACCAATAGAATGGAAATTGCAAAATAATTCTGTCTGCTTCTTGAAGAAATGCTCGTTCTAATGTTTTATCAAAATGATTGTCTTCTTGTTTTGCTAAAATCGATTCTAAATGACGAATTGAAACTTGTTCTTCCCCATTAATAGCCGCTAATAAAAATTGCTGAGAAGACGATTGAGCTACATCAGGATGACTCATAATAATTAGAGTTTTTGTCATTGAATTTATCCTTTCTGATATTGATTTAATAAGGCTTGACTATTTTCTACAAAGTAAGAAATTGCATATTTTAACGCTGCATCATCCACTACAAAAGACGGATGATGCCATTCATAAGGGCAACCTGTTCCAATAAACGCAAAACACCCAGGAACATATTCCATATAATTCGCAAAATCTTCTGCACCTAATGTTAATTCAGGAGTCACCACTGTTGCAAAGTGTTCTGTTGTTTTTTTTACAATCTCTGTCACTTCTTCATCATTATCCACAACCGGAGGTGTCATAATCCAATGCACATGCGCTTCTTGTCCATAAATTGCTGCCATTTGATGAATAGTGCGATCCATTAAAGTGCGAATTTTTTCCTGATCTTTTTTATAAAAAGTACGAATCGTTCCTTCAAAGAAAACACGCTCTGGAATGACATTCCAAGTATTTCCCCCTTCAATATGAGAAATACTTAATACTGCAGGTGACAATGGTGAAACATGACGACTCACAATTGCTTGTAAATTCGTAATAATTTGACAGGCTGTAACAATTGGATCATTCCCATTATGCGGAGCTGCCGCATGCGTTCCTACACCTTTTAATTCCACAGAAAATTGTCCCACAGCTGCCATTAGTGGTCCAGATTTAATTCCAATTGTTCCAACTGGTAATTCAGGCTTATTATGGAAACCAATAATTGCATCGATTCCCTCTAATACACCTTCAGCAATTAAAGCACGAGCACCTCGATTCATTTCTTCTGCTGGTTGGAAAATGAATCGAATTTTTCCATTTAAGCTTTCTTCTTTTTCTTTTAAAATTTTCGCAGCCATTAATAAACTAGCTGTATGAAAATCATGCCCACAAGCATGCATAACACCATCATGCTCTGAACGATAGTCTAAATCCGTTTGTTCTTGAATCGGTAATGCATCCATATCTGCACGAAGCGCAATAACGGGACCTTCTTTTGTACCAATCTCCGCAACAACACCTGTTGGTGTTTTTAAAGGACGATAAGAAATCCCCCATTCTGTTAATTTTTCTTGAATAAATGCTGTCGTTTTAAATTCTTGTTCGGATAATTCTGGATAACGGTGTAATGTTCGTCTCATTTTCACCGCTTCTTGAATCCATTCTTCTTTCATAACAATCACCTCTTGAAAATCACTTATTTTCATTTTACTACAAACAAAGTAAAAAAACATGAGGGAAAGCCTAAAGCTTCCTCATGTTTACAATAAATACTACGGGAATAGAAATGGATTTTGTCTGATGTACTGGCGTCCAACGCTACATCAGACAAAGTCTAATTCTTTTCCACTTGTAGGCGGTACATCTGCGCGTACATTCCATCTTGTTCGACTAATTCAGCATGATTCCCCTGTTCAATAATCTCACCCTTATCCAACACGAAAATTTTATCTGCATGAACAATCGTAGATAAACGATGCGCAATCATAACTGTTGTACGATCCTTCGACAGAACTTCCATCGCCTGCTGAATCATCCCTTCCGTTTGCGTATCCACATGAGAAGTCGCTTCATCCAACACTAAAATCGTTGGATTAAACGCTAACGCTCGCGCAAAAGAAATTAACTGACGTTCCCCAGATGAATACTCAGCCCCTTTATCTTGAATCAGTTTATCTAACCCTTCTTCTGAACGCTCTAAAATATGCTGACCACCCACTTGAATTAACGCATTTTCCATCATTTCATTGGTGATAGATGGATTCTCCAACCCAATATTGCTTCCTAAAGTTCCAGCAAATAAATATGGATCTTGCAATACAATTCCCATCTTCTCACGCACTTTTCGCTGATTCGATAACGCAATATTTTGATGATCAATCCAGATTTCTCCATCCGTTGGATCATAAAATCTAAATAACAAATTCATAATTGTAGACTTCCCAGAACCAGTATGGCCTACAAAAGCTACTGTTTCACCCGCTTCAATCGTAAAGGAAATATTTTTCAAAACAGGAGTTTTTCCATCATAAGAAAAGGATACCTTTTTAAATTCGACTTTTCCATCTTCCATCACAAAATCAGCATCTCCTGATTTCTCGATTGGTGTTTCCATTAATTCAATTACTCGACCACCTGCAGCAAAAGCATGTTGCAATCCCGCAAAAATTTGTACTAAATTATCAATCGGATCATAGAGACGATTAATATAGTCCACAATCGCATAAATAAATCCAGCTGTTAATCCTAATGTTCCTCCTAAATATTTCACACTTAAATATAAAACGGCAAACATTAAAGTAACATTTCTTAGGAATCCGACGACACTCCAAGCTAAGAAAGACTCTACTTTTAATTCTTCAAGACCAATTCCTTTCCACTCTTGAACAATCTCTTCATACTCTTTATTCACTAGTTTTTCTTGTTGAAACACTTGAATAATAGACATTCCTTGAATGATTTCATTTAATTTCCCATTCATATTACTAAAACTCTCACGAAGAGGCCCTGTAAATGCTCCTGCCTTTTTACTAAATACTACTTGCCATAACAGAATGGCTGGAATAACTAATAATAAAGCAACTCCTAATCGAATATTAAGAGAAAAAATAACAACATAAATGCCAACAATAATGATAATGCTATTTAGCACATTAGCAGTTGCGGCAACAAAGAAATTTTGACGAACAACTTCCGTATCATTCGTAATTTTTGACACAACTTTCCCTGCTGGTAAGGAATCAAAATAACGAATCGGCAAATGTTGAATTTTATCAAATAATTCATCTCTTAAACGTTTTGTTAAACGATTCGACATCACACTTAAGATAAAGCGTCCAAAATAAGCCGATAACGCTGAAATGAGCAATAAGCCAAAATAGACTACGGCAAATTGAGTAATCTGCCCCCAATTAATGACACCTGAATTTTCTGATGGGGTAATCACCAAATCAATAAATTGCTTCGCAACAATTGGAGCATACACTCCTGAAGCTGAAGCGAGTAATAATAAAATAAATCCAATGAAAAAGGAACGTTTTTCATAACGAATATAGCTTAATAACCAAAAAATTGTTTTTAGCATTCTTCGCTCACCTCTCCTTCTTCTAATTCTTGTTTCAAGTATTGTTCATAATACCAACCTTTTTGTTCAAGCAACTCTTCATGAGTTCCTCTTGCAACAATCTGACCCTCTTCAAATAATAAAATACAGTCTGCATGTCGAATCGCAGATAATCGATGCGCTGTAATAATATTTGTTTGAGAATTTCTTTCAGATTTTAGATGATCCACAATTTGGTTTTCTGTTTTAGCATCAACAGCTGATAAAGCATCATCAAGTAATAAAATTTCAGAATTTCTTAGTAATGCACGGGCAATGGATAATCGTTGTTTTTGTCCACCGCTTAAAGTAATTCCTTTTTCACCAATCATTGTTTCCAATTGTTCTGGCATTCGACGAATATCTTCCGCTATAGCAGCTTGTTCTAGCACATCCCACACAACTTTTTCTGTAATTTCCTTATTAGCAAGTTTTAAGTTTTCTAAAATGCTTTTTGAAAATAACACATGTTCTTGTGGCACATACGCCATTAATGCATCTACTGATTGACGTTTCCAATGAACCAATTCCTTTTGATTCAGTAAAACTGTTTCATGATAATAAGGATATTGATGTAAGAACTGTTTTAGGAAGGTCGTTTTCCCTGAACCTGTTTTCCCGACAATTCCAATCGTTTGTCCTTTTTTTATACTAACTGTAATATTTTTCAACGTAGGACTTTCTTCACCAGGATAAGTAAAGGAGAAATTTTCAAAACGAATTTCTTCGAATTGCCCTAATTCTTCCTGTCCATCTTCTTCTAAATCATCACTTGTTTCAAATAGTTCAAAAATTCTCTCAAAAGAAACTTTTCCTTGTTGAACCATTACGACAATGTCTCCAATTAAATACAATGGAAAGACTAATAATCCGATATAGATTGGAAACGAAACTAAACTTCCTAATAAAATTTTCCCTTCTTGAACAAGTCCTCCACCATAAATCAACCCAATCAACATACAAATTCCTACAACTACTTGTGCTAATGGAATAAATAACATCCCAAATTTAGCTACTGCAATATTTTTCTGCAAAGAATCTTCTGTTTTCTGCTTGAAAATTTGACTCATCCTATCTTCTTGCCCATAAGCTCGAATGATATAAGTTCCATCAATCATTTCTAATACTTCCGCATTCATATCAGAAATAGCCTTTTGAGCATCCCCAAATACTATTTCAATTTTATCCGTTAAACGATAAAGGGCATAAGCTAATACTGGCATGGGTAGAACTGAAATCAGCGTCAATTCCCACCATACATTCATTACCATATTCGATAGAACGGATAAAGTAATAAAGAATGCATTTAGAAACGCATATACTCCAAACCCTACTAAACTCCCAATTGTTTCAAGGTCTTCACTTGAACGAGTTACAATATCTCCAACTCTAAACTTTGTATAAAAGGGTGCTTTTTTCCAAAGTAATTGCTTCATCGTTCTTAATCGTAAATTGGTAATATAGTCAAAACGAGCAAACCAAATCCAATACATTAATACAGAATCTAATACATAAACTCCTACTAATGATAGGAAAAAGAACCCTATATATCCCAAAAGTTGTTCTTGCGTCAACGATTGATCCACAATCGCATTGACAATTTGTCCTAATATTTTTGCAGGAACGACTAATAAATAACTATTTAAAATCGCACTACATACAATAATGACATATCTCACCCAGTGCTTTTTAAAATAAACTCCTAGGTGTTTCATAATGACTTTCATATATCCTCCTTACTCCCACAGAAAATTGACAAAAAAAGACTAGTTCCGTATATATGTATACACAACTAGTCCCTCCACTTTTATCTATGAAAAAAAGCTAACCACCTACTACAACAGACAGTTAGCCTCATTTCGCAAAACCAAAAATAATTAAAGTGAGTATATTAATACATGGTCATATTCTGTAAGGAGATTTTAGTTGTTTTGTTCAATTGTTGATGTTTTCCATTTAAGTTGTTCATTACAACTACCTCCTTCATATTATTTGTTAAACACTTTTGCTTAACACACTCATCGTACACCTAAATGAGATTTTTTGCAAGTGAATTTTTACACAGTAATCCCATATAAGTTTAAAAATGATATAATTCTTTCCTCAGCTGTTAATCGATTAAACGTTGGCAAATTATCTACATGTTTTATTTTAATAGCCATTCTTTTTGCTAATGGCGATAAGATATTACTTAGATAAATCCCAAATAAGCCCGAAACTAAAATTGTTGTTGGTTTAAATTGAAACTCTGCAAACATCTCTAAAAATTCTTCTTGAATTGTTTTTGGGTTAATCATATGTATCAACTTCGTATAAGAAACGGCATCTTTATCCGCCATTTCTATCATAAATGGAATATTTTGTTTCGACAATTCCGAACTTACTAATTCTTGAACTCCAATTCTAACTTGCATAGAAACATTCACTGTAACTTCAATTTTCTTCATAAATTCTGCAAATTCAAACTCAGAAATTTGTAATTCAGCTACTGTATTTGGAACGTAATGATGATATTTTGGAATATCTTTTAACGCTAACATTTTTTCTTGCTGAATATAATTTGATTCTTTTGTTCTCTGATTAAATGTAAATACTGGATAAGTTTGATAATAATTTTTTTGTTGTTTATTCCAAACAGATTCTAATTTTTCAAGATTTCCTTCTTGTAATACTAAAGATAGTACTTGCTCTACAAACTTTCTATTTTGATTCGTTACGGCTGCACTTTTTCCAATATTTTCTTCTGTAAAATTCAAAACATTCGGTAATACTTCAAATTTCTCAACATCAATTCCTAATCTTTCCATTCTTTGAATCTCAGTATCATATATAATTGATTGATCATCAAAACGAATTTGAATGCCTTTTGATAACCATTGTAAATCCAATTCTGATTGACGAGTCGCTCTTTCTAATCGACATTTCTTTTCAATAGTTGTTACAAACGCTAATTCTTCTTCATTTTTTAATAGTTGAATTACTAAACCTTTAGCATGATTCTTTTCAAATTGAAATACGAACTTTGTTTCACCTTTTAATGTTCTAAAAACAACATGCCCTTTTTTGGATGAAATCTTATTTAATTCTTGCTCTAATTGCAAGGCCAATTCATACATTGATGAAGCCATCTAATCCTTCTCTCTTTAATAAATTTCCTACTCATATTACCATAATTCAACTGAAATATCATTGTATTTATGAAATTAATTGCATAAAAAAAGGATTAACAGATATTTCCGTCAATCCTTTGATTTTTAAATTCTAATATTATTAACCAGCAATCACTTGAGTACCGCCATCACCTTTTAATACTTCAGCGATATTTTCTAATGAAGTAATGATAGCTTTACCTTGTGGGTAGTTTTCAACGAATGCAATTGCTGCTTCAACTTTTGGTAACATTGAACCAGGTGCAAATTGATTTTCTCCAATGTATTTTTTCAATTCGCTTGTTGTTACAGTTTCTAATTTTTGTTGATCTGGTTTATTGAAGTTTACATATACATTATCAACACCTGTTAACACGATGAATAAGTCTGCTCCAACTAATTCAGATAATGTTTGACTTGCAAAGTCTTTATCAATAACTGCTTCAACACCTGTTAAGAATTTAGTTTCTGGGTCTTCAACAACTGGGATACCTCCCCCACCTGCTGTAATTACAACAGTACCAGTAGCAATTAAGTTTTTAACTGTATTTACTTCTTTAATGCCAACTGGTTTTGGTGAAGGAACTACTTTACGGTAACCACGGCCTGCATCTTCTTTAAATGTTGCACCAGTAGCTGCTGCTTGTTCTTTAGCTTCTTCTTCAGTTAAGAATGGTCCAATTGGTTTAGTTGGATTTGAGAATGCTGGGTCGTCTTTAGAAACGATTACTTGTGTTACTACTGCAGCTACATCTTTTTTAATGCCACGTGCTTGTAATTCATTTACTAATGCATTTTGTAACCAGAATCCAATTGATCCTTCAGTCATCGCAACACATGTATCTAATGGCATTGCTGGATTTTTTTCTGAGTCAGCTGCTGCTTGTTGTAGTAATAAGTTACCAACTTGTGGTCCATTACCGTGAGTAACAACTAATTCATCGCCATTTTCAATGAATTGTACTAAATATTTTGCTGTTTGAACTAATGCTTCTTGTTGTGCTTTTGCTGAAGCATCTGATGATAAAATTGCGTTACCGCCTAACGCTACTACGATTTTACGTGACATATTTATAAACTCCTTTATGATTAAAACTTAATCTTATACTATTTTTTTCCTGCTAGTCGATATACTGCTTCTGCATAAATATCCATCGAATCAAATATATCTCTTAACGACATTTTTTCATTTTCCATATGGAATGTAATTGGTGAATCTGGGAATACTGCACCATAAGCAACACAATTTTTCATCGTACGAGCAAAAGTTGCTCCACCTGAAGATTGTGGTAAATGAGTTGTATCACCAGTTTTTTCTTGGTATACAGTCATTAACGTATCTACTAGAACGCTATCTAATGGTACGTATAATGGTCCTAAATAATCATACTCTTCGTATTCTAATCCATATTCTTTTGCTTTTTCAGATAAAGTTCTTACAATTTCTTCTTTATTCGCTAGTACTGGAATTCGGATATCAATACGAATTTCTGATTGTTCTGGTGTAATCGTCACACCTGCGACATTAAACGTCAAACCACCTGATGGCTCATCTTCAATTTTCCCTAAAATGCTACTACCTGTAGCATCTTCTCCAACTACTTCTGAAATAAATGCTAATACTGAATGATCAACAACTGAATGAAGTCCTTTTACTAATCGAACTAATGCATTCACTCCAAGTGGTGCATCTTTTGCATGTTTAGAAACTCCTAGAACAGTTACTTCATCATCTTGCGTTTCATACTCAAATTTTAATGAAGATAATTTCTCAACTACTTGAGAGAAATACTCTCCTTTATAAGATGCTTTTCCTGGAACTACATTAAATGCATCTCCTGAATGAAACTCTAAAGCTTCGCTTCCTGGTCCATGCAATTTTACTTGCAATAACCCTTTTTCAGCATACGTTAATGGGAATTCTGCATCAGGAGCAAATCCCATTGTTGCCACTTCTTCTAACTCACCATAACGAGCTAAACAACGCCATAATGTTTCTTCGTCAGTCCCAAAAATGAATCGGATTCGTTTGTTAAATTCAACTCCTGCATCCATCAATGCTTTTACTGCATATAAAGCTGCCATAGAAGGGCCTTTATCGTCTTGCGTGCCTCTTCCATATAAGAAACCATCTTTTAAAACAGCTTCAAATGGAGGAGTATCCCAATTATTCAAATCTCCTGCCGGAACAACATCCAAGTGACATAGAATTGCTAATGATTCTTCTCCACTTCCTACTTCAGCATATCCATAATATCCTTTCGGATCAATGTAAGTACTAAAGCCAAGTTCACGACATAGAGTCAATGCATCTTCTAATGCGAATTGAATATCTTTTCCAAAAGGAGTGTCTCCTTCACCTTCATTTAGGACAGAAGGGATACGGACCAATCGCTTAATTGATTCAATACATTCTTCTTGATGTTTTTCTGTAATAAATGTGCTCATCGTATCCTCCTAGAAAAAAGAAATCCCCCCCTTTATTCAAGAGGGGGGTTCCCTGTTTTATATTGATTAAATATTAATAAATGTTCCTAAGATTAATAATAGGATTGAAACTCCCATTACAATACCAACTAATTTAGCAACAAATTTCCACCAAGTTGTGATTTCGATACGTCCTAATGCTAATGCACCCATTACGATACCTGAAGTTGGTGATAGTAAGTTTAGTACCCCATTTGCTGATTGGAAAGCAGTAATAACTAATGATTGAGATACATTTACGAATTCTCCTAAAGGAGCTAAGATACCAATTGTAGCACCTGCTAAACCTGAAGAAGATGGAATTAAGAATGATAATGGTAAGTAGAAGATGTATGTTAATACAATAAATACTTGAGCTGATAAACCTGACAATGCATTTTCACCAAAGTTCAAGATTGTAGCTGTAATCATACCATCGTTCATAATTACTTGAATACCACGAGCTAATGCACAGATTAAAGCAACGCCTAATAAATCTGCAGCACCAGTCATAAATACTTGAATGAATTTTTCTTCTTTCATTCTATAAGTGATACCAACTAATACAGCCATCATTAAGAATAACATTGTAATTTCTGGGAAGTACCACTCACCTAAAGGTAATGATTGTCCAAATACTTGACCAACTAATGGAAGACCTACAATAAATTCATTAATTTTTTCAAATACATGAATATTGAATTTAGCCCATGGGATTAAACTTAAAATCATAATAATAAATGTTAACACGAATACTGTTAATACAGCTTTTTGTTTACCACTTAATTCTGCTTCTGTTTGTTCAACATTGAAGTATGTTAAGTCAGCTTCACGTGTAGCAAATGTATATGATTTAGAAGCATCTTTCTCAATTTTGCTAGCATAGTTATATACATAGAATGCTGAAATTGCCCACATTACTACGAAGAAAATTAAACGTAATCCGATACCTTCAGCAACACTAATACCAGCTGCATCTGAAGCAACTCCTGTAGCAAATGGGTTAACTGTTGAAGCTAAACATCCAATTTGAGAACCAACTAATACAATGGCTACCCCAGTAATTGTATCGAATCCTACTGCTAACATAACTGGTACGATTAATGGGTAGAATGCCATTGTTTCTTCACCCATTCCATAAGTTGTTCCACCTAATGCAAATAAGAACATTAGAACTGGAATCAATGCTTTTTCACGTCCTTTATATTTACGAACGATTGAAGCAATTCCCACGTCAAGAGCTCCTGTTTCAGTAACAACTCCTAAAAATCCACCAACCATTAAAATAAAGAATGAAACTTGAATTGCGCCTTCTGTTTTTAATGCAATTTCATTAGGTTTTCCTTCATTAATTTTATGATCACGACCTAACATACCATAAACTGGAGACATTACTACATCATAAAACCCTTGAGGGTTTGAATCAACTTGTTGGTAAGTACCAGCAATTAAGTTACCATCTTCTGTTTTATCATATTGTCCAGCTGGAATAATCCAAGTAAATAAAGCCATAATTGCAATAATAATGAATAAAACTGTATATGAAGAAGGCATTTTAAAACCTTTTTTTTCAGCTACTTGCTCTGCCATAATTATATCCTCCATTTAAATTAATAAAAGCCATTCCAATTCTGATTCAACATCAGAACCAGAATGGCTTTCTATGTTACTAGTTGTTATTAAACTTTGTTTACAAATAAGTTACCTGCAGTTAAAGCCATAATTGCTTTAATTGAGTGCATACGGTTTTCTGCTTGATCGAATTGACGAGCATATTTGCTACGGAATACTTCATCAGTAATTTCCATTTCTTTAATACCGAATTCTTCAGCAATTTTCTTACCGTATTCTGTTTCAGTATCATGGAATGCTGGTAAGCAGTGTAATACGATTAAATCTTCGTTTTCAGCTTTACGAACTAAATCCATGTTGATTTGGTAAGGTTGTAATAAGTTTACACGCTCAGTGAATTTGTCTTCTTCACCCATTGATACCCATACGTCTGTGTATAATACGTCTGCACCTTTAACAGCTTTTTCAGCTTCGTCAGTAATTAATACACGAGCTCCGCTTTCTTTAGCATATCCTTCAGCTAAAGCAACGATTTCTGGTTCAGGGAATAATTCTTTTGGTGAGAAGATATGAACATTTACACCTAAGATTGCACCTGTTACTAATAAACTGTTTGCAACGTTGTTACGTCCGTCACCACAGTAAACTAATGTTAATCCTTCTAATTTACCAAAGTTTTCTTTAACAGTTAAGTAGTCAGCAATCATTTGTGTTGGATGCCATGCATCTGTTAAACCATTCCATACAGGAACACCAGCATATTTTGCTAAATCTTCACACACTTCTTGGCTGAATCCACGGAATTCAATACCGTCAAACATACGACCTAAAACTTTTGCTGTATCTTCTACTGATTCTTTTTTACCTAATTGAATATCATTTTTACCTAAATATTCTGGGTGAGCACCTAAGTCGATTGCTGCAGTAGTGAAAGCTGCACGAGTACGAGTAGATGTTTTTTCGAATAATAAAGCAATGTTTTTGCCTTCTAAGAATTTATGTGGTACACCACGTTTTTTCAAATCTTTAACGTGTGCTGAGAAGTCGATTAAATATTCGATTTCTCCACGAGTGAAATCTTTTTCTTTTAAAAAGCTACGGCCTTGGAATACTTGTGTCATATGTGGAATGACTCCTTTCAAAATTGTAATTCTATTTTTTCTTATTGAAGATTATAAATTTTCACGTTCAAATGGCATTGACATACAACGTGGGCCACCACGACCACGAACTAATTCACTTCCACGAATTTTGTGTAATTTAATACCATATTGTTCAAGGATTGCATTTGTTACAACGTTACGGTCGTATACAACTACTTCCCCTGGTGCAATTGTTAATGTATTAGAACCATCGTTCCATTGCTCACGAGCAGCTTCTACTGGGTCTCCGCCACCACATGGGATTAATGTTACAGAAGGTAATCCTAATGCTTTCGCTAATACGTTTTCTAATTTATCTTCAGTTAATTCAATATTAAGCGCACCATTTTCTCCTTTTGTAATAGAGAATACTTTTAATCCGCCTTGAATTTCTGGATGGATAGTAAATTTATCATAATCGATATGTGTAAATACAGTATCTAAATGCATGAATTTACGGTTTTCACCAATTACGAATGCTAATACTTGTTTGAAATCAGTTTCAGCAAATAATTTTTGAGCAATTTTTTCAATTGAACGAGCATCTGTACGTTGAGAAATACCTACAGCTAATACTTCTTTAGAAAGAACTAACTCATCTCCACCTTCGATACGAGTATCTTCAGTACGATCATAGAAGAATGGAACTTTTCCATTTCCGTATACTGGGTGATATGTGAAAATATATTTACCATAAATTGTTTCACGGTTACGTGTATCTGCATACATGTGGTTTAATGAAACTCCGTTTGCCATTGTAGCGAATGGATCACGAGTGAAGTATAAGTTTGGCATTGGGTCTACTACAAATGGATAATCTGTTTCATACATACCTGCTAAAGTTGTAGCTTCTGCCTGAACTTCAGTTTTACGGAAACCTTCCATTGTTTTTAATACCAAGTCAAATGTTGGTAATGATAGTAAGTGATCTTTAATTGCTTTTTGAGAAGCAACACTTGCTACACCAGCTTCTGCTAACCATTCATCTACGAATTCTTCACGAACGCCTGCAGCATCAATTGCTTCAGCTGCTAATTGTTCTAAGTATAAAACTTCTACTCCAGCGTTACGAAGAGTTTCTGCAAATGCATCATGTTCTTTTTGAGCATCTTCTAAATATGGAATATCATCGAATAATAAACGTTCTAGATAGTCTGGCATCAAATTTTCTAACTCTTTACCTGGGCGATGCAAACAAACTTTCTTTAAGCGTCCAATTTCAGAAAATACGTGAATTGGGTTTGACATAATAGCCACCATCCTAATTAAAAATTTGAACAGTTATGAATTCATAGCTTAGGAAACAACCAATAAGTTGATCAGACTTATTTTTGATGTAATTTCCTTACGCGACTATCTTACCTCTAAATGAATTCGTTTTCAAGTTAGTTTTTAGTTAAAATCTCTGATTCTATTTTATTTTTCACTTTGTATTTTATATGAAATTTTTCACTTTCTTTTTCTTATTTTTTTCATTTTAGATTTCTCTAGCTCCTTATTATGAAGCTAACAATTCTTTTAATCTATAAATTTTCAGGGATATAGTTTCACAAGAAAATACTTTCATTTTGTGAATATTTCTTTCATTTTATTTTTCATCTTATTTATTTTTGAAAATTCTTATTTTATTTAATTCATTTTTAACTTTTCTAACCTTTTTGCAATTTAAAGTTTTTAATTATTCTTAACTATCATTTTTATTACTTCTTTCTATTTTAAAGTAATGATCCTCTAGCTAATTTATTTGCAAAAAAGACGATAGTCCAATGTTCTATCGCCTTTACTCTCATCATTCTAAAAAATTTTTTTGACTAAACGTCCTATCAAATTACCAACAATTGAAATAATGCCATATACTCCCACATATATACTAGCCGTTTCATTGTAAAATATAAAAATAGTAGGTATAAAAAGTACCATTACTAAAATGGAATACACTAAAGAAAACGAATGTTTTACACCATATACAATAG
This sequence comes from uncultured Granulicatella sp., assembly GCF_963515615.1. Lineage (GTDB taxonomy): Bacteria > Bacillota > Bacilli > Lactobacillales > Aerococcaceae > Granulicatella. Next base: position 27,776 of record NZ_CAUPZT010000012.1, read on the forward strand.
CACTCAAAAAACACACAAGAGGAATCAATATTAATAATGTTAACACACCACTATCTCGGTCCATAAAGGGTAATCCATAAAAAGCTAACCCGATGATAAATAAGTAAGGGACTAAATTTTGTATTTTCTTCATGTAATTCACTCCTAGTTGTTTATTATTTTCTTATGTTAAGATATCTATTTTATGACAATCTGTAAATAAATTTTCTAAATTCTTAAGCTTTGTATCCTTTAATGATTTAAGAGATAGCAACTGAATTCTAGTATGGTTTTTCAATTCGATTCATTTCTTTTTATTTTGCATAACTCTCCTCACATTCCTAAGATTTTAAAATATTGTATTTATACTACTTAATTCAAGGTAATAATTCATCTAGAAATTCCTATTTTCCAAGCATTTTCTTATAATCACAAAAACATTTTTCAATCTAATCTATTTCATAAATCTCACCCCTATTAAAATATCTTTCGCCTTCACCAATCAAACCATTCTACACCTAAACACATCACTAATAACTGCGCCATCACAATAAATGGAACAAATGCTACTCTTTCTATTCCCTCTTTTTTCAAAATCAACATCACCCCTAATATCCCTCCACCAACAACAAAGGATAGTAAAGCAATGAGAACAATTTCTTTTACAGGATACCACAAGCCAACTGTCGCTAAGTAATAACAATCACCCAGTCCAAATACTTCTTCCTTCCATAGTAAATAACCTACAGCATAAATTCCTCCATAGAATACAACTGCTACTAACATTGATAGAAAGTATACATTCTCCAATGAACTACTCAAATTAAATACTATATGAAACAATCCAACTATCACTAACCCTTTCGGATAAATCACTTGCTCTTGTAAATCCGTTAAACTACAAAAAATAGCTAAACTAACTAATAACCATAGATCCACTAAACCCATCCATTCTCTTCCATTCCAGATTCCTGTCATGAGCATAAACATACAACCTGAGACAACTTCTACAACCCAATAACGAGATGAAATCTTTCTTCCACAATAACGACATTTTCCTCTTAACCACATCCATGAAAGAACTGGAATCAAATCTTTCCAACTTAATTCATGTAGGCACTCGACACAATGAGAATGCCCTCGAATAAAATTCTCTTCCTTTTGTAATCTTAGAGCGACTACATTCAAAAAACTTCCGATACAACACCCAACTACAAAACTCCATATCCACATAAAAAAGCACTCCTTTCGATGTCAGCTTTCGTTATTTTCCTTCTATCTATAACTATGCTTTTTTTCGAAAAAAATGCTTTTTATTTTTAATTTTCTATTTTAATTTCTTCTACAATGTCTTCTTTATATAAGCCTGAATATTCCTTATACCAATCAAATATATGAGTAATAATGACTTTCAAGACTGCATAACCAGGAACACCTAATAAAAGTCCCACTAATCCAAAAATTTTACCTGTTGATAGTAATACTACTAAAATGGTTACTGGATGAATTTGTAATGAATTTCCTAAAATTAATGGTGAAACGATTCTTCCTTCTAAGGTTTGTTCGATTACAAAAACAATAAATACTTGAACAAACATCCAAGGTGAGATAACAAAACCAACGATTAGTGCGGGTAAAATTCCAAAGAATGAACCCACATATGGAATCACATTTAATGCACCTGCTAAAATCGCAATCGTTACCCCATACGGTAAACCGATAATCGCATATCCAATCGAGAACATAATGGCTACCGCAATCGCTACCGTTAATTGACCTCGAATATAAGAACTAATTTGTTGATTCATTTCAATTAACACGATACTCATACGTCTACGTGAACGCATTGGAAAAACTTGTAGTACTGCAGGTAAAATTTTCTCCCCATCTTGTAATAAATAGAATAGAAGAATTGGCATTGTAATAATTCCAATCATAAATTCTCCCACTGCTCCAACGACATTCCCAATTCCGCTAAACGTTACATTCAACAAACCATTCACTCTTGTTCCTAATGACTGTATAAAATCCATATTAATTCCATTCAACTGTTCTTGCACTGCTGAAAATGTATTACTTTGTACCACACGTTCCACTTGTTCGCTAATTATTCGGTAATAAGTTGGTAATTGCGTTACCAATTCTCTTAATTGTTTTTCTACAATCGGAATAAAACTAAAAATTGCTGCCAATAACAAGATAATCAGTAAAATAAAGTTCAGTAAAATAGCAATCGATTTGTGAACTCCCTTTTTCACTAGAAAATCTTGAATCGGTTTAACCATATAAAATAAAATTCCGGCACCTACCATTGGAAAACCAATGATGGAGAAAAATCCTTTTAATGGAGAAAAAATGTAAGAGATTTTAGTAAAAACAAAAATATTAATTAAAAGAAGTAAAATAACCAACAATGTACTCACTAATTTATTATTTAAAAACCATTTCCAAAACCATGATTTTGTTGAAGTTGTTTGTTCTGTTTCTTCCATTAAAGGCACCTCGTTTTCTAAAATTTAATTCTAGTGTATCATATTTTTCTCTAAATAAACATTTTTGAGAAGGAATTTTTTATTTTTTTTAAGAACCGTGCTACTATATTCTCAATGATACATTAAGGAGTTGATTGATATGACTGAAAAGTTCTATTTAGGCACTTATACCAAACGTGTTAGTAAAGGAATTTATTCTGTTCAATTAGATACTGAGAAAAAACAATTCTCAAATCTGACTTTAGAAGTAGAAATCGAAAACCCCACTTATCTAGCATTGAATACTGACCGTTCACTACTCGCAGCAGTTTCAAAAGAAGAAAGTGGTGGTATTACTGTATTTAATACTCAACAAGCAGAGACTTTAACAAAAGTTTCTCACTACCATGATACAACAGCTGTCCCTTGTTATATTGCCTTTAATAAAGAATCCAATCATTTATTAGCTGCTAATTATCACGAAGGACATGTTTCTTCTTACCAATTTGATACAGCAGTGACATTAACAGATCGCGTCATCCATCCTTCTCTTGAAGATAAACAACCTCATGTTCATTATACCGACTATACACCTGATGAAAAATGGATTGTAGTCTGTGATTTAGGAAGTGACATTGTAGCTACTTATCAACAAGATGGTGAAAAACTTCAAAGAGTTTCTACCTATTACAGTAAAAAAGGAGCAGGTCCTCGTCATTTAGCATTCCATCCAACGCTTCCAATTGCGTATTTAATTTGCGAATTAAATGCTAGTATTGAAGTGTTAACCTACGACGCTGAAACAGGTAGTTTTACATTTATTGAACAGCACTTATTAACAACAGAAGAGCAACAAGCATGGGGTGGTGCTATTCATTTAACAAAAAATGGGAAATTCCTATACGCTAGTAATCGTGGTTATGATCGTATTTATGTTTTCCAAATTCAAGAAAACACAGGATTATTAACATTTGTTGCTGATTACGATACTTTCGGAAGTGTCCCACGTGATTTCCATTTAAGTAAGGATGAACGCTTTATCGTAATTGGGCATCAAGGATCCGACAATTTAACGCTTTATGAACGTAATATCGAAACAGGAACATTAACCCTTTGTCAAAAAGACTTCTTCGCACCAGAAGTTGTTTGCGTCATTCCGTTTTAAATAACAAAACCACCCGTTAGACGGGTGGTTTTGTTACTTATTATAAGTTAACTGTTGCTTCACCAATTTTAGAAGATGCTGATGCATTTCCTGTTGTAATGGATAAGTTTGCAATTTTATCCATATTTGTTAAAGCTACAATCATAGGAGTATCTTTACCTGCTGCTTTTACCGCTTCTAAATCTACAGTAGAAATCACTGTATTTTGATCTACACGTTGTCCCACAGTTACAACTGTATCAAAAGGAGCCCCTTGTAATTCAACTGTATCAATTCCCATATGTAATAACACTTCTACTCCATTATCTGTTTTAATTCCTACAGCATGTTTTGTTGGGAAAACATTAATCACTTCCCCTGCTACTGGTGAAGTAATCACACCATTCGTTGGTAATACAGCATAACCGTCTCCCATGAATTTTTGAGAAAATACTGGGTCATTAATTTCTGTAATAGCCACTACTTCTCCTTCTGCTACTGCAAATAATTCTAATTCAGGAGTAACTTCTTTTGTTACTTTCTTTTTAAAAAATCCAAACATCTAATCATCCTTTCAATTCTTTAACCATAGTATAGCATATTTTTTAATAAAAACTTTATTCCTTTTATATTTTTTAAGATTTTTATAGAAATTTTACGTATAAAGCTTTATACTTACATTCAGACATAATAAAGGAGTGATATTTTGATTACAATGATTGAAATCATTAAAACAATAATTTTAGGAATTATTGAAGGAGTAACAGAGTGGTTACCGATTAGTAGTACAGGACATTTAATTTTAGCGAATGAAATTTTACAATTAGACGTTAGTCCAAAGTTTCAAGATATGTTTAATGTAGTCATCCAACTTGGCGCCATTTTTGCAGTTGTAATTTTATACTTTAATAAATTAAATCCATTCGAAGGTAAAAAAAATCGCAAAGAGTTTTTAGCGACCATTGAATTATGGAAAAAAGTTATTATCGGTTGTATTCCTGCTATCGCTGGGGGATTATTATTAAACGACTTTATGGATGAATACTTTAATAAAGCAATTGTCATTGCAACAACTTTAATTATTTACGGGATTGCATTTATTGTGATTGAGCGTCGTCATAAAACAGTTGAACCTCGTATTCATTCATTTGAAGAATTGGATTATGTAACAGCCATTAAAATTGGTTTGTTCCAAACTCTTGCTTTAATTCCAGGAACATCTCGCTCAGGTTCTACTATTTTAGGGGGACTATTAGTTGGAACGAATCGTTTTGTTGCAACTGAATTTTCTTTCTTTATGAGTATTCCAATTATGTTTGGAGCTAGTGGATTAAAATTATTAAAATTTGGATTCCACTACACAAGCGCAGAATTAATGATTTTATTAGTAGGATCAGTAGTTTCTTTCTTCGTTTCACTAATTGTTATCAAATTCTTATTGAGCTATTTAAAACGAAACGATTTCCAAGCATTTGGTTGGTATCGTATTGTATTAGGGATTATCGTATTAGCTAGTTCGTTCTTTTTGAAATAATATTCATATAAAAAAACAGCAGAATTATCTGCTGTTTTTTCCATTACTGACAAGCGACTGCTTGGATTTCTACTAGTGCATTTTTTGGTAATGCTGCTACTTGGAAAGCGGCACGTGCTGGGCAGTTTTCTTTGAAATAAGTCGCATAAACTTCATTCATTTGTTGGAAATGAGCAATATCACTTAAATAAATGGTTATACTTACTACATTCTCTAACGTCATTCCAGCTTGATCTAAAATCGCTTGAATATTTTTCAATGATTGATGTGTTTGGCTAACAATATCTTCCCCTGCAAATTCTCCTATTTCTGGTACGATTGGTAATTGTCCTGAAACGTACAAGAAATTTCCTGAACATAATACGCCTTGCGAATAAGGTCCAATTGCTGCTGGTGCTTTATCTGTATGAATAATTTTTTTCATATTTCTCTCCTTTAAATAAATACATATTTTTTCATTCTCTCACAAGCTTCTTGAATTCTTGTAAATGGTAGTGCTACATTTAATCGAATATGAGTTGGTCCATGAAAGACTCTTCCATCTAGCCAAGCGACACCTACATCTGTTCCTCGTTTTTGTAATTCATCAATCGTAATAACATTCTTTTCTAGATATTCTTTACAATCGATAAAAATAACATAGGTACCTTCTGTATTTGTCACAGATACTCCTTCAAAATGATCACGAATATAGTCACAAACATACGTCATATTTTGATACAATACTTGTCTTAATTCTTCCAACCACTCATACCCTTCTGGTTGATACGCCCCCATTAAAGCATGCATCGATAGTACATTCATCACATTATAATGAGATTTACTTCCTTTTGCATTCACCCTATCTCTTAATAAATCACTATAAATAATATGATAGGCAGCTACTAAACCAGCCAAATTAAATGTCTTACTTGGTGCATAAAATGCAATTGTACGATTCTTAGCATCTTCCGAAACACTTTGTGTTGGAATATGTTTCACTCCTGGCATCACTAAATCCGACCAAATCTCATCAGAAATAACCGTTACATCATATTTTTGATAAATCACCATTACTTTTTCTAATTCTTTCTGATTCCAAACACGTCCTGTTGGATTATGTGGCGAACAGAAAATGGATACATGGATATGATGTTTACGAATTTTAGCTTCCATATCTTTATAGTCGATACGGTAAACTCCTTCTTCATCTTTTACTAGTGGACTTAGTACAATATTAAATCCGTTATTTTTTAAAACTTCTGTAAATCCTCCATAAGTTGGACTATGAACTAAGATAGAGTCTCCTGGAGACGCAAAAGAAGTTAATGCTGAAACCACTCCTCCTAGCACACTATTATGATACCCAATATGTTTTGCAATTAATCCTTCGACTTGATGGTGAAATTGGTGCCAACGAATGATGGCATTATAATATTCTTTTGGTTGCATAAAATAACCAAAAACTGGATGTTCTAACCGTTCTTTCATTGCTTGAATCGCAGTTGGAACTGTTGCAAAATTCATATCTGCTATCCACATCGGAATCACATCGAATCCTTCCTTAGGTCGGTTAGGGGCTTTCCCTGGAATTAAACCTAAGCCATCCACTGCCATCGCATCTTTTCCATGACGGTTTATTTCTGTTGTAAAATCATATTTCATCATTTTTCTTCTTTCCTCTCTTATGTAGTAGTACTAGTATAGCAGAAATCTTCCAACGAACAAAGAAAAGCTACCATCTTCTAACAAACAAAGAAAAAGACTTTTCCAGTAACAAAGCTGTTTGTTGCTACTTTGAGAAAAGTCTCTGATTTATAATCTATTTTTTCATTGACGAAATAATACGATATCCTCTTTGTGCGATAAAGTCTGCTACTTCATCTGGATTTTCTGAATCCACGTGAAGAACAACTTGTACTTTTCCTTCACGGTGATATACAGAAATGGTATCTACATTGACATTATGATCACGTAATACATTTGAAATATCTTCTAATGGACCAGGTTTATCCTCATTAATTTCGATAAATAAACGAGAACCAGGAGTATTATATCCTGAAATATCAATAAACGCATCCATAATATCTTTATCTGTAATAATTCCTACTAAGTTTCCTCTTGATTCAAGAACTGGTAAAACGCCAATTCCTTGTTGTCTCATAATAGAAGCAGCTTCTTCTAAGACAGCAGTTGGTTTTACAGTAATGACTTGTTTCAACATAATATCTTTAGCAGTAGTTTTATTTAATAAGTAGTTTAATTCATGCACACTTAAACTTGTTGCCATTGAAGGCGAGTTTTGAGCGACTAATTCAGCAGTTAATAACCCTACTAATTTATCTCCTTCAACAACTGGAAGACGATGCACATCATGTTCTTTCATTAAATCTAATGCTTTCATAACAGTTGTTGTTGGTTCAACAGTTATTAAGTTTGTTGACATATAATCTTTTACTTCCATGATTATCCCCCTAAATATGCTTTTTGAACATCTTCACTTTCAAGTAATTCCTTACCTGTACCAGATAATACCACAGATCCTGTTTCTAATACATACCCTCTTGAAGCAATCGATAATGCCATTTTCGCATTTTGCTCAATTAGTAATACAGTAGTTCCTTGTTTTTGAATTTCTTGAATGATATTGAAGATTTCTTTAATGAAAATTGGTGCTAATCCCATTGATGGTTCATCTAATAGTAATAGTTTTGGACGAGTCATTAATGCACGTCCCATTGCTAACATTTGTTGTTCCCCACCTGATAATGTTGCAGCATCTTGATTTTTACGTTCTTCTAAAATTGGGAATCTCTCAAAGATTGCTTTCATGTCTTTTTGAATTTCCTCTTTATCATTTCGTAAAAATGCTCCTAAATCAAGATTTTCTTTTACAGAAAGTCCTCTAAATACGTGACGACCTTCTGGAACTTGTGCTAAACCTAATGAAACAATTTTTTTAGCAGCTAATTTTGTAATATCTTGCTCTAAATATTCAATCGTTCCAGCACTTGGACGTACTAATCCAGATAATGTTTTTAAAATGGTTGATTTCCCAGCACCATTGGCACCAATTAGAGAAACAATTTCTCCTTCGTTAACTGTGAAGCTTACATCTTTAACGGCTTGAATCATGCCATAATGTACACTTAAATCTTTTACTTCTAACATGATTACTCTCCTCCTAAGTAAGCACGAATAACATCAGGGTTTTTCTTAATTTCTTCTGGTGTTCCATGTGCTAATAATCTTCCATATTCTAATACATATAAACGTTGGCAAATTTCCATTACTAATGACATATCATGTTCAATTAGTACAACAGTTAATCCAAATTGTTCTTGGATTTGCGCAATTAATTTAGTTAGATTAGCTGTTTCTTGTGGGTTCATCCCAGCAGCAGGTTCATCTAAAAATAAAATTTTTGGTTTCGTAGCTAGGGCACGAACGATTTCTAATTCACGTTGTTGCCCATAAGCTAAGTTTTTCGCTTTATCTTGAGCAAATGATTCTAAGTTGAAGATTTTTAATAATTCTAACGCTTCTTCTTTCATCACTTTTTCTATTTCATAATATGCTTTTGTTCTGAATAAACTTGAAAACAATGAATTCCCTTTATGCGCATGCATCGCTACCATTACATTTTCTAATACTGTTAAATCTTTAAATAAACGAATATTTTGGAAGGTACGTGCTAATCCTAATTCTGTAATTTTATTCGGTGCTATTCCATTTAATAATGTTTTACCATTTTCAGTTTCTAATTCAATCGTTCCTTCTGTTGGAACATATACTCCTGTTAAAAGGTTGAAGAATGTTGTTTTACCGGCACCATTTGGTCCAATTAATCCAATTAATTCTCCTTTTTCAGCTTTAAGAGAAACGTTTGAAACAGCTGATAATCCACCGAAATTTTTTGTTAAACCTTTTACTTCTAATAAACTCATTCTGTTTCTCCTTTCTCTTTTTTCTTAAATTTGTTACTTAAGAATGTGCCAAAACGGAATTCCCAAGTTCCTAATAATCCACCTGGACGGAAGATCATAATTAAGATTAACGCTACTGCGTAAATAATCATACGTAATTGTCCAAATGGTTGTAAGAATGTATTAATAATTCCAAGTAAAATCGCTGCTACAAATGAACCAGTAAAACTACCGATTCCTCCAAATACAACAATAATTAATACATCAATTGATTTCATAAATGTAAAGTCACTTGGTGTTACAGTTCCTAGATACGTTGCTGTTAATGTTCCACCAATACTTGCTGTAGCTGCTCCAATAATGAAGGCTAACATTTTATAGCGAGTAACATTTACCCCCATTGATTCTGCTGCAATTTCATCTTGTAATACTGCATAAGTCGCACGACCTGCACTACTATTGGCATAGTTTAATACTAAAATTGTTGTTAAAACTAAAGCAATATAAACAATGGTCCATGTTGTTGTTAATGGAACACCACTAATCCCTGCAGCACCATTTGTAATTTTCATATTATTTAAGGCTACACGAATAATTTCAGCAACCCCTAATGTTGCAATAGCTAAGTAGTCTCCTTTTAAACGTAGCGTTGGTAAACCAACTAAATAAGCAATCACGATTGAAATGACCACACCCACTGCCATTCCAGCAAATAAACCCGCTAAACCACTAACCGCTTTCCCGATAATAGCAGCACTATAAGCACCAATCGCAATAAATCCAGCATGACCAAGTGAGAATTGACCTGCAACCCCCAAAATTAAATTTAATCCAACTGCGAAAATAATATTAATCATGATATTAATAAAAGTACTTTCATAATAGAAATTAATCACTCCTACTTGAACTAACACTTGAAGTAATAAATAGACTAATACTGCAGAAGCTAACCAAATAAGATTTTTCTGATGAAATCGTTGCATGTTTCTCACCTACACTTTCTCTTTAACATTTTTACCAAACAAGCCTGCTGGTAATACTAATAAAATAACAAATAATAGGAAGTAAACTACTCCATCTTTATATGGAGAGAATCCTAAATAGCTAACGAGTGTTTCTAATAAACCAATCACATAGCCACCAACCATGGCACCTGGAATACTACCAATTCCACCTAATACCGCAGCTACGAATGCTTTCAATCCTGGTACAATCCCCATTGTTGCAGAATACGTATTATAGTATAAAGCAACTAATACTCCGGCAATCCCGGCAAGACTTGAACCTAATGCGAATGTAAATGAAATCACTTGATCCACATCAATCCCCATTAATTGAGCTGCATCTTCATCCACCGCAACGGCACGCATCGCTTTCCCCATTTTTGTATAATGAACGATAAATTGTAATAGTGCCATTAAGATGACTGTTGTAGCAAAAATTAAAATTTGCTTCCCATTAATCGTAATATTACCGAATAAAGTATAGTTTGTAGTTCCAAAATCAGATGGGAATGGACGAATTTCTGCTCCGAAAAGATAACTCATCACATTTTCAAGTAAAAATGAAACCCCGATTGCTGTAATCAAAGCAGCAACACGAGTCGAACGTCTTAAAGGTTTATACGCTACTCTTTCAATCACTACTCCTAAAACTGCACAGGTAACCATTGCTAATAGAAGAGATAAGAAAATATTTAACCCCAATCCATTCATTGCATAAAAACCAACAAACGCACCCATCATATAAACATCACCATGAGCAAAGTTGATTAATTTAATTGTTCCATAAACCATTGTATAGCCAAGTGCCACTAAAGCATAAATACTTCCTAGCGCAATCCCATTGACTAATTGTTGAATCAATAGCTCCATTTTAAGCTCCTTTCTTATAAAAAAACGTTTTTAATATTTGCCTATCATGTGAAAAAAGAGGCTGACTGCCTCTCTTTTCTAAAATTTTATTGATTATTGTGCTGCATATTCTTTGGCACTTACTTCTTCACCATTTTGGAATTCGATAACAACTGCTGATTTAACAGGAGTATGATCTTTACCCATTGTGAATGTACCAGTTACACCATCGAAGTCTTTAGATTCTGCTAAAGCTTTTTTGATTGCTTGCGCATCAGTTGAACCTGCTGTTTCAATAGCTTTCATTAACAATTCAGCTGCATCATATGCTAGAGCTGCAAATGAATCTGGTGTTGTACCATATTTTTCTTTATACGCTTTGATGAATGCTTGAACATCTGCATCTGTACTTTTAGCTGAGAAGTGAGCTGTATAGAAGACATTTGTTAAGTTTGCTTTGTTACCAGCTAATTCTGCTAATTTTTCACTTGATAATCCATCTCCACCAACGATTGGTTGAGTGATTCCTAATTCACGAGCTTGTTTGATGATTAAACCAACTTCTTCATAATATCCTGGGATGTATAATACATCAAATGTTTTTGATTTTAATGAAGTTAATACTGCTTGGAAATCTGTATCTTTTGATTGATAAGTTTCTTTCGCAACAATTTGTCCACCGATTTTAGCATCTGTATAAGTTTTTTCGAATGCTTCTGATAAACCTTTTGAGTAATCACTAGCTGAGTCTTGTAAAATTGCCACTTTAGCATTTGGGAATTTTTGGCTTACAAATCCTGCACCTACAACCCCTTGATAATTATCAGAGAAACATACACGGAAGATATAGTCGTATACTGATTCTGGATTTTTTGCATCTTTTAATGTAATGCCGTCCCCTGTTGTTGCTGGGAATACAGCTGGAATTTTTGCTTGTTCCATGATTGGAATTGAAACTTGAGCATCCCCAGTTGTTGCAGGTCCTACAACTCCAACAACTTTTTCAGAAGCTAATTTTTTAGCTACAGAAGCTACTTCTGTTTTTTCTGATTTATTATCATAAGAAACATATTTTAATTCTTTATCTAATAGCTTTCCTTTTTGTTCAACGGCTAATTTAACAGCGTTATCCATAGCTGAACCATAAGCGGCAACGTTACCTGTTAACTCAAAGTTACCTCCAAGTTTTACTGTGTTACCATTTGAAGCGCCACCTGCGCTACATCCTGCTAAAATTGCTGCTGATACCAATCCTAATCCAAATTTTTTTAAATTCATCATAATCCCTCATTTCATAATCTGTTTTTTAGTGATGAGAAGATTATATAATATTCTGACAATTCATGCAATTGTTTTTTTGAATTTTTTTAAAGTTTTTTTAATTGTTTTTTAATCCATGACAACTTAGCGCTTACATTTTGTGAAATTCGTAATTTTGATGAAAAATAGACCTTCTTAAAGTAGTATTGCACTATGAGATTCGCTTTAGCGAAACTGACGACGTGCCATTTACTACTACAAAGATCATTTTCTCAAGCCCTTGTTTGATTTGTTGATTCTTTGGGTTACTATTCTCATTATCCAATGAACTAAAATTAAATTTAGCACCATTAAAATTACAGACAAAATAGAAATCATAACTATATCTATAAAATGATACCCAAAATAATGAATAGATTTAGATATCAAAAAAATACTAATTGGTAAAAGTGCAATACTTGAAATCAATGCCGGTATATATCTTCTTATCACAAGACTTTGTATTATATGAATTACTAAATGTATTACAAAAGCAATAAATATCCCTATCCAAAGTATATAAATTTCCCAAAATAGGCTCATACCTGTTACTATGATACATATTATATATTCTTCAAGTACAGCTATTGCAAAACCTTCGCTGCTAAAATTACTGTATATTCTTTGAAGCATACTATATTTTTCTACTACATCAAAATTCTTTTCAAACCATAGCCTAAAACCTATTATTTCTTCCATTTCATGAATCATGAAAATAATAGGGAATAACCAAAATATTCTTTCCATTTTTATCCCCCTAAAACACGGATTTGTTTGTCTACTTTAATTAATATTATATCATTTTTATCTTTTCTCACAGTCCTAAATCTTTACTCTTGATCTGTGTTAGTTCCTTTTCTTTACGTACTCTCCCTCATACCAAAAAGTAGGAATAGACTTCCACGTAGTAGTATCAGTAATAGAAACCACAAGCATTGTGGATTCTATTACTGGGAAAATCGAGACCTAGGCTCGATTTTTAACCATGAGATTCGCGATAGCGAAGCTGCTGGCATCCATAACTACTACATTAGGAAGTCCATTCCTACCCCTTTTTCTCCGCCAAATCATAAACTCACACCATATAAAAAGGACTTTTCGCTGTAGTAAGAGTAATGGTAGCCAGTGTGGCTACCATTACTCGGGGAAATTCGAGACCTAGGCTCGAATTTTAGGCATGAGACACCTTCGGTGGCTGCTGCCGACCCTTACTACTTAAGAAAAGTCCATTTCTATAAAAATCACCTTCAAATAATCACTCAACGGCGTACATGGCGCCACTGGAAAATCCATTGGCAATTTCTTCTGATGCGCTATACGATACCTTCTTCCAGAGGAGTGAAGTCCCTTATGAATCATCTCTAAAAATTGCTTTTCAGAAACATTTGCCGCATTTGTCGACAAAATTAAAGTCCCTTTTTTAGCCGTTAACGAAACTAATTGCTCCACTAAACCAGCATAATCCTTCGCAACCGAAAAAGTTCTCTTCTTCGTACGAGCAAAACTAGGAGGATCTAACACAATCGTAGCAAACGTTAAAGCTTTCTTAGCAGCATATTTAATATAATCAAACACATCCATTACATAAATCTTTTGCTCAGATATATCAATTCCATTTACCTCGAATTGTTCCCGAGTCTTCTCTAAACTTCGATTAGCAACATCCACACTCGTTGTCTGAACTGCACCACCCATTGCTGCAGCTACAGAAAACGCTCCTGTATAACTAAATAAATTCAAAATTGTTTTTCCTGCACTATAGTCATCTCTTAATAACGTACGAACTTCACGTTGATCTAAAAATATTCCCGTCATCAATCCTTCATCAAGATACGTTGCATAACGAACTCCTTCTTCTTGAACAATTAATGGTTCACTCGCTTTAACTCCTCTTACGAATTGACTTTCCGGTAATTTTTCTTTTGAAGCATAACGAATTTTTTCATAAATACCT
>NZ_CAUPZT010000013.1:0-40124 GCF_963515615.1 uncultured Granulicatella sp.
AATCTGGGCTTATAGCCCCGGTTCAAACCACCCGTTAGACGGGTGGTCATGATTTGAAGAAAAACATCTTTAAATGATGTATTAGAACAGTATTTAAAATATGTATAAGTTTAGAGTTTTTTTATAGGATAAGAGAAGGATAAATCCTCAAGAGTATGAGTTAAAAATGAAAGCGGACACAGTAAAATCAAGCGTTTTAGGAATTGTATACCGTTAATGTAGAGATGATTGACGGAATTATTTAAATTATTTTATGAGTTGTAATAGTCACTTAACTGTATTAATACAGTTAGTTTGAGGTGTGTCAATTTAAGCTTTTAACTGATTTTTAAGGATGAAAGCTTTCAGAATAGGTTTTTTAATAGCTTTTCTTTATAATTTTTGAACAAAGCACTTGTAACAAATATCACTTAATTGAGAAAATAGTACAGATTTTTGTGATTATTCCATTGCTAATTCTTGAGAAAAGATGTATAATAACCTTGTTAAAAGAACAACAAAAAATAAAAATAAAAGAAAAGAGGAAAATAAATGGTTAACAAAGCAGTTGTTGAATCCCAAGAAATTTTTGACAAAGCTTGGGAAGGCTTCAAAGGTTTAGACTGGAAAGAAAAAGCAAGTGTATCACGCTTCGTTCAAGCGAACTACACACCTTATGATGGAGATGAAAGCTTCCTTGCTGGGCCAACAGAACGTTCACTACACATTAAAAAAGTTGTAGAAGAAACTAAAGCTCACTATGAAGCAACTCGTTTCCCAATGGACACTCGTCCAACTTCTATTGCTGATATTCCTGCTGGATATATCGACAAAGAAAACGAAGTAATCTACGGTATTCAAAATGATGAATTGTTCAAATTGAACTTCATGCCAAAAGGTGGTATCCGTATGGCGGAAACTACTTTAAAAGAAAATGGATATGAACCAGATCCAGCTGTTCACGAAATCTTTACAAAATACGTAACAACAGTTAATGATGGTATCTTCCGTGCTTATACTTCAAACATTCGTCGTGCTCGTCACGCACACACTGTAACTGGTCTTCCAGATGCATACTCTCGTGGACGTATCATCGGCGTTTATGCACGTCTTGCTTTATACGGTGCAGACTACTTAATGCAAGAAAAATTAAACGACTGGAACTCAATCGAAGAAATCGATGAACAAACAACTCGTTTACGTGAAGAAATCAGCTTACAATACCAAGCATTACAACAAGTTGTTCGCTTAGGTGACTTATACGGAGTTGATGTTCGTAAACCAGCGATGAACACTAAAGAAGCTATCCAATGGGTAAACATTGCTTTCATGGCAGTATGTCGTGTTATCAATGGTGCTGCTACATCATTAGGACGTGTGCCAATCGTTTTAGACGTTTATGCTGAACGTGACTTAGCTCGTGGTACATTTACAGAATCAGAAATCCAAGAATTCATTGATGATTTCGTTATGAAATTACGTACAGTTAAATTTGCTCGTACAAAAGCTTATGACCAATTATATTCTGGTGACCCAACATTCATCACAACTTCTATGGCTGGTATGGGTAATGACGGTCGTCACCGTGTTACTAAGATGGACTACCGTTTCTTAAACACATTAGACAACATTGGTAACTCTCCAGAACCAAACTTAACAGTTTTATGGACTGATCAATTACCATACAACTTCCGTCGCTACTGCATGCACATGAGCCATAAACACTCTTCAATCCAATATGAAGGTGTAACAACAATGGCTAAAGATGGATATGGCGAAATGAGCTGTATCTCATGCTGTGTATCACCACTTGACCCAGAAAACGAAGAACAACGTCACAACATCCAATACTTTGGAGCTCGTGTAAACGTGTTGAAAGCTCTTCTAACTGGTTTAAACGGTGGTTACGACGATGTACACAAAGACTACAAAGTATTTGACATCGACCCAATCCGTGATGAAGTTCTTGAATTCGAATCAGTTAAAGCTAACTTCGAAAAATCTCTTGACTGGTTAACAGACACTTATGTAGATGCATTAAATATCATCCACTACATGACAGATAAATATAACTATGAAGCTGTTCAAATGGCATTCTTACCAACTAAACAACGTGCGAACATGGGATTCGGTATCTGTGGATTTGCGAATACAGTTGATACTTTATCAGCTATTAAATACGCTACAGTTAAACCAATTCGTGACGAAGATGGATACATCTATGACTACGAAACAATTGGTGAATACCCACGTTGGGGTGAAGATGACCCTCGTTCAAACGAATTAGCAGAATGGTTAATCGAAGCTTATACAACTCGTCTACGTAGCCACAAACTATATAAAGACGCAGAAGCTACAGTTTCATTATTAACAATTACTTCTAACGTTGCTTACTCTAAACAAACTGGTAACTCTCCAGTTCATAAAGGGGTATTCTTAAACGAAGATGGTACTGTAAACTTATCTAAACTTGAATTCTTCTCACCAGGTGCTAACCCATCTAACAAAGCTAAAGGTGGTTGGTTAGATAACTTGAAATCATTATCAAGCTTAGACTTCAGTTATGCAGCTGACGGTATCTCATTAACAACTCAAGTTTCACCACGTGCTTTAGGTAAATCTCGTGATGAACAAGTAGACAACTTAGTTGCAATCTTAGATGGATACTTCGAAAGCGGTGGTCAACACGTTAACTTAAACGTAATGGACTTAAACGACGTTAAAGATAAAATCTTATCTGGTGAAGACGTAATCGTACGTATCTCTGGATACTGTGTAAACACTAAATACTTAACTCCAGAACAAAAAGCTGAGTTAACTCAACGTGTATTCCACGAAATCTTATCTATGGACGATGCATTAGCATAAAAATAGAATTTAAATGGAGACCACCTAGCCTTTGGCTAGGTGGTTTTTTGTGATTCAACTTAAATTATTTTTCAATATATAAAACACACAAAAATGTAAGCGTATCATTATTTGTGTGTTTTTATTATATTTTTCTAGACAATTATACTTTGAAGGTATATGATGAAAGAAATGACATCGGTGTCATATCGATATTTTAAGTAAATCTAGAATTTAATTAACTAAAATTGTGTTAGTAGAAATTGATTAACTATAGAATCAATTTATTGGTATTGGGGGTAGAAAGTATGAAAATAAGAAATATTTGTTCTATACAAGGAACAGCAATGGAAAATGAGGATGCCTTAGGGAATATTGAAAATTATTTTTGGATTATTGATGGGGCTACAGATTTATATGATTCAAAAAAGTCTATTGGATACTCTGTTTCTGAGATAACTCATCTATTATCTGAAAAACTAAAAGTACATTGCAATGAAAAAGAATCTTTAAAGACTATTTTTCAAAATGCTATAAAGGAAGTTAGAAATATTATAGGTTTAAATGATTCCAATCATGAAGAATACTATAAATTACCAACATTTGCCTTTATTATTGCAAGATTGTCACGAAGAAAACTTGAATATTTAATCCTTGGTGATTGTGTCATGTTAGTAAATGATGAACAATTAACTGATCATAGAGTGGATCGATTATTTGATTTAGGGAAAAATGAAATAGAGAATTCAAAAAAAGGATTAAATGTATTAAATAAAAAAGAAATTTTACAAAAAATTAGAGGACTTGCTAATAAAGAGAAAGGTTATTGGATTGGTTCTTTAGATGATTTAAGTATTGAACATGCGCTATATGGAAATCTTGAAGTTACTGGAGATAAAATTGTTTTGATGAGTGATGGATTTTATGATTATTATTCTCAAAATACTACTAAAAGTTTTGAGGAATTAATCGAAATGAGAAAACAATCGACAGAACTTGATCCTATTTATGGAAAAAAAGATGATGCAAGTATATTAGTTGTTGAATTGTAAGGCGATATTACAAAGGAAATTTTAAAATTTAAATTAAAGGAGAAAATAATGAAACCATTAATTGACAAATTTGTAGAGAAAGTTATTAACTACGGAGTATATAGTTCAATGGATTATTCCTATGTTAAAAATAGGGTACTAGCTTTAGTAGGAGAGGAAGGAATTGACACTTTTACAAAGGAAGAAGATATAAAAAACCTAAAAGATAGTTTAGTGGAAATAGCAGAAAAAAATGGAAAAGTTCAATCGACAGCTGAAGAAAAAGACTGTTTAGGTGCAGAGTTAATGAATTTTATTACTCCAATACCAAGTCTTATGAATGAAATTTTTTGGAATTCATACAAGGTATCTCCTCAAAAGGCAATTGAAAATTTTTATCAAATAAGTAAGAATAATGATTATATTAAGTTATCCGCTATTTCAAAAAATGTTGCGTACCAAGCAGAAACGAAGTACGGAAATCTTGAAATTACTATTAACTTATCAAAACCTGAAAAAGATCCTAAAACAATTGCAGCTGAAAAATTACTGAAACCATCAAATTATCCAAAATGTCTTTTATGCATGGAAAATGAAGGTTATCAAGGACGAGTGAATTATCCAGCAAGAGCAAATCATAGAATTATAAGAATGAATCTTGGAGAAGAACTGTGGGGATTTCAATATTCTCCGTATTCATATTTTAATGAACATGCTATCTTTTTTAATTCAGAACATGTTCCGATGGCAATTACTCCTAAGACATTTGAACAATTATTAGATATTATTGATATTATTCCAGGATATTTTGTAGGATCAAATTCTGATCTTCCTATTTCTGGAGGTTCTATACTAAGTCATAATCATTATCAAGGTGGAAAATATGTATTCCCAATGGAAAAAGCGGATTGCGATATAACTTTTGAATTTACAGGATTTGAAGATATAGAAGCTGGAATAGTTAATTGGCCAATGTCAGTTATTAGATTGCGTGGAAAAGATAAAAAGAAAATTATAGAATTGTCGTCAAAAATATTGAAAACATGGAAAACTTATACAGATATTGAATTAGATATTATTGCAAGAACTGGTGATACTCCTCATCATACTGTTACTCCTATTGCTAGAAAAGTTGATGGAAAGTATGAAATGGATATAGTTTTAAGAGATAATCATACATCTGAATTACATCCGGACGGTGTTTATCATCCTCATAAAGATGTTCATCATATAAAAAAAGAAAATATTGGATTAATAGAAGTTATGGGGCTTGCAATTCTACCACCTCGCTTAAAAACAGAATTAGAAGAAGTAGAGAAATTTTTATTAAATAAACCAAATGAAGTAGCAAAGTATCATTTAGATTGGGCAAAACAATTAAAAGAAAAATATTTAAATATAGAAGAAAATAAAGTTACTACAATTATTCAATATGAAGTAGGGCAAATTTTTGCTAGAGTATTGGAAGATGCTGGTGTTTATAAAAATAACCAATCTGGTCGAGAAGGATTTAAGAGATTTATTGAAACAGTGGGAATTAATTAGAATAGCTTAAATATAAAACTATAAATAAATTTCTAAAAAGAATTTAAAAAAAATAAAATGAAAACGGTTGACAAGGAAACGTTTGCAAAGTATAATGAGCTCATCAAGTTGACACCGGTGTCAAAAAGAAAAAACAAAGGAAGAAGTTTATGAAAAATCTAACTAAAATTAAATTTAAAGAAAATGGTGAATTTAATCATTTTCCAGGAAATACTGTAGTTGCAAATTTATACAGTAAACCAGACTTGATGGAAGTAGTTGATATTATTCAATCACGTTATAGAGAGTTACCATTTATTGATAAATTTACTCTAACACCTAGAGGATCGATTCACATGACAGTGATTGAGTTACTTTGTCATGAGAATCGTGAATCAGAGTTTTGGAGTAGTAACTTATCATTAGATACCCCATTGCAGGAAATTCATGATTATTTTGCAAAACAATTAGAATTATTTCCATTATTGAATGAAAATATTCATATGAGAGTAACTGAAATGGGAAATCAAAATATTTTAGTGGAACCTGCTGATGAAGAGTCTGCTAAAAGATTAGAAGAAATACGTACATATGTTTCAGAAAAAGCAGGAGTACGTTTCCCAAATCATGATCGATATCAATTTCATATCTCAATTGGATATTTACGAGTTCCGTTAACTGAAGAAGAAGATAAGGAATTTAAAAAAGTAAAAGAAGAATTAACAAAAGTATTACTAGAGAAAGTACCTGTAATTACTGTAAATCGCATTGATTATACAGTGTTTGAAGATATGAGACAATTTATTCCATATCATGAAAAATTTGGCAAATAAAAAATTAATATAAAAGGAGTTTTATTATGAAAACTAAGAAATTTTTATCAAAATTATTAACAACAGTATTTACAGCAACAGCTTTAGCAGCTTGTTCAAGTAGTACAAATCCTTCATCTAATTCTAACTCAGGAGCTGATGAAAAAGCAGATAAAAGTCAAGAATTAGTAATCTATTCTAACTCGGTATCAAACGGGCGTGGAGACTGGTTAACAGCTCAAGCTAAGGAAGCAGGATTTAATATTCGTATGGTTGATATTGCCGGTGCACAACTTGCAGATCGTGTTATTGCAGAAAAAAATAATTCAGTTGCTGATATGGTATTTGGGATTGGAGCTGTAGATTCAAATAAATTACGAGATGCAAAATTATTAGAACAATTTAAACCTGATTGGTTTGATAAAATTGATTCATCATTAGCAGATAAAGATGGTTTTTATAACCCAGTGATTGTTCAACCGTTAGTATTAGTTGGAAATCCTGAAGCGAAAGAAATGCCAAAAGATTGGACAGAGTTAGCAAGTAAATATAAAGGTCAATATTCAATTTATGGATTAACAGGTGGTACTGGACGTGCGATTTATGCAAGTATCTTAGTTCGTTATCTTGATGAAAAAGGAGATTTAGGTGTATCTGAAAAAGGTTGGAATGTTGCAAAAGATTATTTTGCAAATGCATATACACTTCAAAAAGGTGAAAGTACAGTCGTTAAAGTTTTAGATAAAGAAAGTCCTGTTCAATATGGTATGATTTGGGGCTCAGGAGCATTAGTAGGACAAAAAGAACAAAATGTAGAATTTAAAGTAATGACGCCAGATGTAGGTGTTCCATTTGTAACAGAACAAACAATGGTATTAAATACTAGTAAGAAAAAAGCACTTGCTAAAGAATTTATTAACTGGTTTGGTCAAGCTAAAATTCAAGCTGAATACAGTAAAAACTTTGGATCTATTCCTGCAAATAAAGATGCTGTAGCTGAATTACCAGAAGATACTAAGAAATTTGTGGGACAACTTAAACCACAAGCTATTGATTGGGAAGTTGTTGGAAAATACTTAGACCAATGGGTTGAAAAAGCAGAATTAGAATACGTTAAATAATTTTATAAATGGTATCAGGAGTCTCGCAGGGTCTAAACTCTATTAGATAGAAAAAACTTTGCGAGACTTTTTGAAATAGATGAAGGAGAAAACATTATGATTAAATTTGAAAATATTCAAATTAAGTATGGAGATTTTATTGCAATTGATAATCTTAATCTTGAAATTAATGAAGGTGAATTTTTTACTTTTTTAGGACCGTCAGGTTGTGGAAAATCAACAACTTTAAGAGCTTTAGTAGGGTTTCTTGATCCTTCTCAAGGACGAATTGAAGTAAATGGGAAAGATGTGACTAAATTAGAACCTGAAAAACGTGGAATTGGAATCGTGTTTCAATCTTATGCTTTATTCCCAACGATGACAGTATTTGATAATATTGCTTTCGGATTGAAAGTAAAAAAAGTTGCTCCAGATGTTATTAAAGCAAAAGTTGCAGCAGTAGCTGCAAAAATTAAAATTTCTGATAAACAATTACAACGTAATGTGTCAGAATTATCTGGTGGTCAACAACAGCGTGTAGCATTAGCTCGTGCATTAGTATTAGAACCTAAAATTCTTTGTTTAGATGAACCTCTTTCTAATCTTGATGCAAAATTACGTGTAGATTTAAGAAAAGAATTAAAACGTCTGCAAAAGGATTTAGGAATTACAACATTATATGTTACACACGACCAAGAGGAAGCTTTAACATTATCAGACAGAATTGCTGTATTCAATAATGGGTTTATTGAACAAGTAGGAACACCACCTGAAATTTATCATCAATCAAAAACAGAATTTGTATGTGATTTTATTGGTGATATTAATGTCTTAACTGAAGAAACTGTTCATGATATTTTATCTAAAAATCCGTCAGTAAACTTAGAAGATAAGAAAGGATATATTCGTCTAGAGAAAATTCGTTTTAAACGTGAAACAGAAGAAGATATCTTATTAAATGGCACAATTATCGATACAGAATTTTCTGGTGTAAACGTTCGATATACGATACAAGTATCTGAAAAACAAATTGTCAATGTGACTCGTATTGATAGTCAATTTGCAATTAAATCTGTGGGGGAAAATGTAGAACTATATATTACACCTTCAGATATTGTTCAATATTAGGGAGGAGATAGTATGCGTAAAAAGTTAAATTGGAAAGATTGGCTTATTCGTTTAGGGTTAGTCTGGTTCCTAGTAACGTTTATTATTTATCCAAACTTTGATTTAGTAGTGAATGTATTTGTTAAAGACGGACATTTTTCTATAAATGCAATTGAACGTGTTTTAAAATCTCAAAGAGCTCTACAAAGTATTATGAACAGTTTTAAATTAGCTTTTTCATTGATTATTACAGTAAACGTTGTAGGAGTACTTTGTGTATTATTCACCGAATACTTTGATATTAAAGGAGCTAAAATCTTAAAATTAGGATACATGACTTCATTGATTTATGGAGGGGTTGTTCTTGCGACAGGTTATAAATTTGTTTATGGACCTTATGGAATGATTACAAGAGTTTTACAAAACATTATTCCTTCACTTGATCCTAACTGGTTTATTGGATATGGAGCAGTATTGTTTATTATGACTTTCTCAGGAACTGCTAATCATACATTGTTTTTAACAAATACGATTAGAAGTGTAGATTATCATACAATTGAAGCTGCACGTAATATGGGTGCAAAACCTTTTACAGTGTTTAGAAAAGTAGTTTTACCTACTTTAACACCTACCTTATTTGCATTAACTATTATGATTTTCCTTAGTGGATTATCTGCAGTTGCAGCACCAATGATTGTTGGAGGAAAACAATTCCAAACTATTAACCCAATGATTATTACATTTGCGGGAATGGGAAATTCTCGTGATTTAGCTGCATTACTTGCGATTGTTTTAGGAATTGCTACAACAATTTTATTAACTATTATGAATAAAATTGAAAAAGGTGGTAACTATATTTCAATTTCTAAAACAAAAGCACCTTTGAAAAAACAAAAGATAACTTCAAAACCATGGAATATTATCGCACATATTGTTGCATATGCATTATTTACAGTGTTTATGTTACCTTTGGTCTTTATTGTTCTTTATTCATTTACAGATCCAGTAGCGATTCAAACAGGAAACTTGTCATTGTCTAACTTTACTTTAGAAAACTATTATCAATTCTTTAGTAATAGTGTTGCTTTCTCACCATTCTTAGTCAGCTTTATTTATGCAATTCTTGCTGCTATTACAGCAACAGTCCTTGCTGTTGTTTTTGCAAGAGTGGTTAGAAAACATAAATCTAAATTTGACTTCTTGTTTGAATATGGAGCTTTGCTTCCTTGGTTACTACCAAGTACATTATTAGCAATTAGTTTACTGTTTACATTTAACCAACCACAACCACTTGTATTAAATAAAATTTTAGTTGGAACATTTGTAATGTTATTGATTGCATATATTATTGTAAAAATTCCATTTTCATATCGTATGGTTCGAGCTATTTTATTTAGTGTTGATGATGAAATGGAAGATGCTGCTCGTAGTATGGGAGCATCACCATTTTATACTATGATGAAAGTTATTATTCCATTTATTTTACCAGTAGTTCTTTCAATCATTGCTCTTAACTTTAATTCGTTATTAACAGATTTTGATTTATCTGTATTCTTATATCATCCACTAGCTCAACCATTAGGGATTACTATTCGTTCAGCAGGTGATGAAACAGCAACTTCAAATGCACAAGCACTTGTCTTTGTATATACTATTGTATTAATGATTATTTCTTCAACAGTACTTTACTTTACTCAAAGACGAAGTAAAACAACTAGGAAGTAATTATGACTGCTTTAACCAATATTGATATAATAATACGAATTGTCTTATCACTTATAGCGGGAAGTCTAATTGGTATGGAGCGTGGAGGCAAATCTCAACCGGCAGGTATCCGAACGCACAGCGTTGTTTGTGTTGCAGCCTGTCTAATAATGATGACGAATGAGTTTGTTTCATATAAGTTTGGAACGGGGGATCCTACACGTTTAGGAGCACAAGTAGTCTCAGGAGTAGGTTTTTTAGGGGCAGGAACAATTCTTATAAAAGAAAATAAAAAGATTACAGGATTAACAACGGCTGCAGGAATTTGGGGAGCTGCAGGTATTGGTTTGGCGATAGGCGTTGGGTTCTATCAAGGAGCTATATTAACGGCTATTTCAATTTGGGGAATTATTTCAATGTTTCAACCATTGAAAATATATTTACAAAAACGTTCAAAAATTATTGAATTGTATATAGTGGTAAATTCAACAGAAGCCTATAATCGTGTATTAGTATATTGTGCTGAAAAACATATTCGTGTTACAGATTCAAGAACAGCTTTTGGCGAAGTGAATCAAAGTCGAATTCAATATTTTGATGTACCTGAAAAGAAAATAGCTTCATTTATTACTTTAGAACTTCCTGGTCGTTTTGAACATCTTCGTCTAATGGAAGAATTATCAGACATTGTTGGAGTTATTTACTTAGAAGAAACTAGTTAACGCAAGATAAAAAGGCGAGGGTAACCTTGCCTTTTTATAATAAAATAAATTGTTCGAAGTAATATATTGTTCGTGAAATATGAAAAATATAAATTGTATGTTAGGATTATATTTGATAGAATGATAGGGCAAATTACTTTGAAAATTTAGATTATTTTGAGGACTAAAAATGAAAAATAACAAGAAGATTACTATTTATGATATTGCACGAATATCAGGGGTATCCCCAAAGACTGTTTCAAGAGTTATTAATGGGGGAGAAAGAGTTAAATCTGAAACCTATCAAGCTGTAATGAAAGTAATAGATGAATTATCATATGTTCCAAATGCTTATGCTCAAAATTTAACGAAAAAAGAAACCATTAATATTTTAATATCTGTGAAAAAAATGGAATCATTCCCTTTAATTTGGTTTCAAACTTTACTAGATAAGGTATTGCAGACATGTAAAGAAGTAGGAGTTAATGCAATTGTTGAGTATTTTGGAGAAGGAGACTCTATTAAAGATTCTATTATTTCCAGTACAGGTAGTTTAGTTGATGGTGTAATTGTATTTTATGAAGGAAAAGATGATAGTCGAATTCAATATTTGAAAAAGAATAATATGCCATTTATTGTATTTGGAGAGTCTCACACAGATGGTGTTATTTATGTTTCAAATAATGATTTTCAAGCAGGATATGATTTAATGGAAGCTGTTGAAGAAAAAGGCTTTAAAAAGATGTGGTTATTAATGGGTGGACCATCTCTTGTTAATAAAAATCGTGAAAATGGTGTTAGAGAGTTTGTAAAGGAAAAGAGATATGATATTGATTTAGAAGTTACATATGGCTTATTTACAATTGAATCTGTATATGATTATGTAAAAGAGCATTTATCAACTTCTAATATTCCGGATATTATTTTTGTTTCTGGAGATGAAAAAGTTCAAGGTGTTATTAGAGGATGTTATGAAAAAGGGATCTTGATTCCTGATCAACTGACAATAGTTGGTTTTGATAATATACCAATAGCTAAATATTATACTCCCGCATTATCAACCATCGCTCCAAATTATACAGAATTAGCTAAAGAAATGATTGAAGGTGTTTTAGCAATTATAAATGGTGAACAAAGAGAGTCAGTTGAAGTTTCCGCAAGTTTAATAAGACGGCAAACTTTTTAATCTATGAGTAGAAAGTTTTAACAAAGTTGGATAATGATTTATCTTGAGATTATCTTGAGATTTTTAGTATTAAACACATTGGAAATGTTGATATAAAAGGAATTTTAATTATGTTTTATCTTGAGAATAAGGAGGCTTAGATATGAATAAAAAGATGTCTAAGCTTTCTCTTGTATAAATAGATTATTTAGAGTTTAAATTGAAGTGGGGCGTATAATACCATACCCTATTGACAAGACTATATGAATTGTGTAGAATACAACAAATATCAAAAGTAGGTGAATGGAATGAGAGAATGGTATAGAGAACTGCGTGAAGATTATAATGTTAGTCGTTCATACCAAGAAGGATTTTGTGAATGGTATATAAAAAGAAAAGCGCCAGATAGTGTTAAATTCATTTTATCTCATGCCATTCTTTTATTCTCAATCTATTTATGGACAAATTTTGTACTTTGTATGATTTTAATTGGTATTGGATCAGTAGCATGTATAGTGTTAGAATTATATGAATGGCTTCGAGATATCAGAATTGCTTATCAAAAGAAAAAATTGAAAACCAACTAAAAAAGGCTGGAGAATAACTCCAACCTTTTTTTGCGTTTAGTAACTTATTTTACTTCTACACGATCTAACCATGAAGTAGCTGTTGCATCTAATACAACATTTAAGTCTTCAATATTTTGACGACCAGTTGATGCTAACCATTCACGACCTTTTTCGTCTCCTTCGTTAGCATAAACTGCTACTGAATCTTTCCAAGTAGCACGTCCACATAATACTCCATTGAATTTAGAACCTGCTTCTTGAGCAAAGCGTAAAGTTTCTTGGAATAATGATGCAGATACACCAGCACTTAAGAAGATAAATGGTAAGTGAGTGATTTCTGATTGTTCTTTGAAGTATGCTAAAGCTTCTTGACGAGTATAAACTGGTTCAACACCTTCTGCTGTAAAGCCTTCTACGAAGTTCATATTTACAGGAACTTCAACTTTTAATACATCTACTTGATAACGAGGGTCAGAGAATACTTTCATCGCATCATTTACTTTATGAGGTTTTAAGCTTGCGTAGTGAGCAGATTTTACATCTTCGTTACTTGCATCATAAGAAACGATTTCTAAGAAGAAAGGAATATCTTCAGCAGTACATTCACTACCAACACGTTCTACCCATGCATGTTTGATATCGTTAATTGCTGGATCTTCATCAATATCATAGTAAAGTAATACTTTTACAGCATCTGCTCCGATTTCTTTAATACGTTTAGCTGACCAGATTGGTAATAAATCAGGTAAGCGTCCAACTTCAGTAGCATCATAACCTGTTTTTTCATAAGAAATTAATAATCCACAATCTGCATTTCTTTTTTCTGCAGCAGGTAATCCATATTCTGGGTCTAATAAAATTGAGCTTGAATATTTTGTTAATTCTTCAGAAATTAATTCTTTAAAATGAATAATCCCTTCATCACCTGTTTGGTCTGGATTTCCAGCAGCAATCATTTTTTTAAGAGAACCACGTTGGTCGATGGCTAATGCACCGATGACATGATTTTCATTTGATAAACGACGTAGATGTTCGTATTTTCCTTTTGTAATTGTTAATTTTGACATATATAACACTCCTAATCATTTTATTGCAAGGGTTTCTCACGCCTTATATTCTCTGTCTAGCCTTTTTTATTTTTCAAAATAAGCTTTACCGTCTAAATAAGTTGCTTGTAATTGTAAGTCATCATCTAATACGATAAAGTCAGCTGCATATCCTGGATTTAAATGTCCGCAAACATCGTCAATTCCAACTGATTTTGCAGGAACTAAGCTTGCCATTAATAGAGCTTCGTGAGGAGTTGCAATTCCCCATTTCACAACATTTTGAACACCTTGGATTAGTTCTAAGATACTACCAGCTAGGCTACCATTATGTTTCAAACGAGCTGTTCCGTCTTTTACAATAACATCAAATTCTCCTAATGTAGATTCGCATTCTCCTAATCCACCAGCACGCATACAGTCTGTAATAAGAGCTGTACGATGACGTCCACAACAATTCATCACAATATCCGCAGCAACTGGATGAACATGGTGACCATCACAAATTAATTCATCGAATACATTGTATGCATTTGGAAGTGTTAGAGCTGCACCTACAACACCAGGTTCACGGTGGTGAAGTCCACGCATACCATTATAAGTATGCACGAAAATGTTTGCTCCTGCTTCAACTGCATTTTTACAATCTTCGTATGTTGCATCTGTATGGGCTAAAGCTACGTAAATATCTTCTTTTACAGCGTGTTTAATAAAGTCTACTGCACCATCACGTTCAGGAGCAATCGCAATTTTCTTCACCCAGCCGCTTGCTTTTTGTTGCCATTCATCTAAAATTTCTGTTTTTGGATCTCCCATATATTTAGGATTTTGAGCACCTTTATGAATTTCACTAAAGAATGGTCCTTCTAAGAAAATCCCTCTAATTTTAGCACCAGGAATAGATGCAGCATTATCCCCGATTGTTTGACAAACATCATTTAGTAACTCTCTAGAAGCTGTTAGAGTAGTTGGTAAGTAGGAAGTAACCCCACAACTAGGTAAACCAGCAGAAATGGTTTTTAAACCTTCTACATCATTATCCATGACATCTGCGCCTTTGTATCCATGAATATGTGTATCCACAAGACCTGGGGCAATGCTATAGGCAGAATAGTCTATAATAGAACCATCTGTTGGTCTTTCTTCTTGAAATTCCCCAAACACCCCTGATTCTAAAATAGGTAAATATCCAGGCCCTTTGACAACATCTTCGAAATAAAATTGTTTTGCATAAATATAAGTAGTCATAATATCCCTCCTTTTTAATCTTTTTTTACGATATATTTATGAACGAATTAAACATTTAATGGGTGAATAGTTACCCCTTTTACAACACGGTTTACTGTTCCACTTGGAGAAGGTGTGTCAGGTTTATTCCCCACTTTAACAGAAGATAATAGTCCGATTGTTTGTCCGAAGATAGCATATGGTAGTGCTAAATAAGCATCTGGAACTGAAGTGAATTCTTCTGCAAAATTAAAGCTTGTTCCTTCATATTGACCTTCAACAGATACTCCTACTGCACAAACTAATGGAGCAATACTGTCCCCATTCATTTCTTCTAAAATATCTAAGTCATATTGACGTGTATAAGCATCATTTGAAACAAAGACAAATGCTAGAGAACGAGCATCTACGAATGATTTAGGACCGTGACGGAATCCCATAGAAGAATCATAGATTGTAGCAATTTTACCAGCTGTTAATTCTAGAATTTTTAATTGTACTTCACGTGCTAGACCTGCTAATGGACCAGAACCAAGATAAATGACACGATTATAGTCTAAGTCTACAAATTGTTGTAAGACATGTTCACGTTCTAACACACTTTCTCCCATTTGACGAATAGCTGTTACAAAAGCTGCTTTTTCTTCAAGTGAGTGTCCTTCATCGAAAATTAATAAAGCTGTTAATGTCATACAAGTGAAGCTACCAGTCATTGCAAAACCAGCATCATTTGAACGAGCAGGCATCATTAATAATAAGTTACGGTCATCTCCAGGTGCTGCTAGAGCTAATTTTCCTTCTGGAGCACAAGTAATTGTAATTTGATAGAAGTCTTTCACAATTTGTTGTCCTAATTGAACGCTGGCTAAACTTTCTGGAGAATTTCCGCTACGTGCAAATGATACTAAAATAGTAGGGATTTCTGCTTTGAAATAATCTAGAGGATTACTTACTAAGTTAGTAGTTCCTACAGATTGGAATTCAAAACGATCTTCACGTCCATGACGTTTTAAATAAGGTAAAATTGTATCTCCTACATATTGAGATGTACCTGCACCAGTAAAAATAACACGATAGTGATCATGTGGTAATGACTCTAAGAATGCTTGAATACGGTTTAAGTTTTCTGAATAATAATCAAATGCTTCCTGCCATAATTCTGGTTGTTGGCGAATCTCACGAGTTGTGATTTCTGCTGTTAGTGCTTCTAGTTGTTCTTTTGAAAATTGAAACATTTCAAAACCTCCCATTTTTGATTTATTTATGTGAATTTCTATGGTAACGAACTTTATAGAAGAATTGGTCACTTCTTGCGACACTGATTGTAAATTCAATGACATGATTTTCGCTATTTACACTAATTCTTTTTAAGCGTAGACAAGCGGCATGCATCGGTGTTTCCAAGATAGGGGCCTCATCTTTTGTGAGAATACTCGCTGAAAATTCCTCATCTGCATAAATGATTTTTTGTTGAAAATCATCTGAGAAGACTTCATACAAGGAACGATTTTGCAATTGTTCTTGTGTGAGATTAGGGAATAGTCTAGCGGGTAAGAAGGTAGTTTCCTTCATCATTGGTACGCCATCTGCAAAACGAATTCGTTTGAGTCGATAAATATATTCGCCCGTTTCAATTCCTAATTGCTGAGCAATATAGCTATCGGCTTTGTAGTAATGAAAGGCGGTAATAATGGTTGAAGGAGTTCTGCCTAATTCTTTCATTTGTTCCGTAAAACTATAGCCTTCTAGTAAATTTTGACGTTCTTTCCATTGGCTAGAAATAAAAGTGCCTTTTCCATGGCGTTTGTAAATATAGCCTAAAGTTTCTAATTCTTTTAAGGCTGTACGGACAGTCGTACGACTGACGCCATATTCTTTACAAATTTCTCGTTCGGACAACATTTTTTGGTGTACTTGTCCATGTGTCGTAATATATTCGATAAGATCTAAACTTAATTTAGAATAAAGTGGCACTTGTTCTGTTTCTACCATTGGATTTCCCTCCTTTCTAAAACATTAACGTCTACTGGTCATTACCAGTTATTATTATTTTAAGTTTAAAAAACTCATAAGTCAAGAATTCTATCCAAAAAACTATTCTAAGTGAGAATTTTCCTTTTTAGAAATAGTTTCAAAGGGAGTAGGCAATCTATAGCAAAAAGTGATGAGTAGTTCGTATTATTTTGAATAGGAGAAGATGATGCAAAACTTGACGAGCTTCCTAGAAAAAAAGTACAATAAAGGGTACAAAAGAGAGGGGTATCATTGTGGATAAAGTGTTCAATTATAAAAGTTGTTTCGATATTATCGGTCCTATTATGATTGGGCCATCAAGTTCTCATACGGCAGGAGCGCTTGCAATTGGAAGATGCGCTAGACAATTGTTTGGTGGAACTCCTAAAAGTGTCCAATGTATTTATTATGAATCATTTGCTCAAACTCATAAAGGACATGGCACAGATTTTGCTATTATTAGTGGAGTTCTGGGCTTTGAAACAGATGATGAACGTGTTCCACAAGCAGTTGAGATTGCTACTAAAGAAGGTATTTCAATTGAATTTATCGAAAGAGATGAGCCCAGTCCAGTCGCTCATGCGAATACAGCTGATTTAACGTTGATGTCTGCCACAAGACGAGTCCGTTTAATTGGGACTTCTATTGGTGGAGGAACTGTGGAAATCAAATATGTGGAAGTAGATGGATTCATCTCTAATCTTTCAGGACCACTACCAATTATTTTAGAAATTCTTCCAATTGAAGAAGATTCAATAGTGGAACCTCTATTAGAAGAATTTGGTGTTTCGATTGGGAAACAAAAAGAATTGAAGGAAGGTTCATCTCGCTTTATACAATATGAATTGAATGGATTAATTTCCCCAAGCCTTCAAGAAAAATTACAATTGATTCAACAAGAAAAAACAATCTATGTCTTTACATAAAATAAGAAAGGAATTTCGTGATGTTTGTTAGCATACAGGAATTAGTCGCATTAGCAACTAGCCAAAATAAATCTATTTCTGAAGTGATGATTGAACAAGAAATGGAAATGACCCAACAAAGTCGAGAATTTATTTGGGCGAAGATGGAAAAAAATCTTCAAACAATGAAGCAAGCAGTAGAAAGAAGTGTACAGGGTCAAGGTGTATTCTCTCCAACAGGACTAACCGGTGGCGATGCTGTAAAAATGAAAAAATATCGCGAAAAGGGAAAAACTTTATCTGGAGATAATATTTTAGCAGGAGTACAGTACGCTCTAGGAACAAATGAAGTGAATGCAGCAATGGGAATTGTGTGTGCGACACCAACTGCGGGAGCAAGTGGGACATTACCAGGCGTTATATTTTCCATTGCAGATAGCATGGACTTAACTCAAGAACAGCAAGTGAGATTCTTATTTACTGCTTCAGCATTCGGAATGGTCGTTGCTAATAATGCGATGATTTCGGGCGCTATGGGTGGTTGCCAAGCAGAAGTGGGAAGTGCTAGTGCGATGTCTGCAGCTGCAGCTGTTGAAGCTGCTGGAGGGACGCCGCAACAATGTTCAGAAGCTTTTTCGATTGCATTAGGGAATTTGCTAGGCTTAGTGTGTGACCCTGTTGCCGGCTTAGTAGAAGTCCCATGTGTGAAGAGAAATGCGATTGGAGCAGGAAATGCATTGATTGCGGCTGATATGGCGTTAGCAGGAATTACAAATGTGATTCCAGCAGATGAAACGATTGAGGCAATGCGTTCTATCGCAAGAAGAATGCCAAGTGAATTAAGAGAAACAGGACTAGGCGGAACAGCAGGAACTCGAACAGGACTAGCGATAAAAATGAAAATTTTCGGACAAGATGTTTCGTTAGAAAAAGAGGAGGAATAATGATGGCAAAAGAAGTCGCAACATTTGCAGGAGGATGCTTCTGGTGTATGATTAAACCATTTGATACACAACCAGGAATTGAATCTGTCATTGCAGGTTATACAGGGGGACATAAGGAAAATCCTACTTATAAAGAAGTTTGTTCAGGAACAACAGGACATACAGAAGCGGTACAAATTACCTTTGATCCAGAAATCTTCTCTTATGAACAATTAGTGGAAGTCTATTGGCAACAAACAGACCCAACTGATGCGATGGGACAATTTGTAGATAGAGGCGATTCTTATCGACCAGTGATTTTTTATCACTCTCCAGAACAAAAAGCAATCGCAGAAGCTTCGAAAAAAGCTTTACAAGACAGTGGACGTTTTAAAAAAGATATTGTTACAAAAATCGAACCAGCGAGTACATTTTATCCAGCTGAAGAGTATCACCAAGATTTTTATAAGAAAAATCCAGACCATTACTACCGTTACCGTGGTATGTCTGGACGTGATACGTTTATTGAAGAGAGTTGGAAATAGGATTATATAAAAACAAACCCGAGGAATTTCGAAAAATGAAATTCCTCGGGTTTTTGTTACCTTTAAACTCTTTTACTCCCTATCCCAGTAAATTTACTAATAACAGTAAACACAACTGATCCAATAATAGCAGGTACTAACCATTCGAATCCAAATTGATGTAATGGTAAGGTGTTTGTCCAAGCTGCTAATTCTGAGAGGAAGTTACCACCTTGCATTTGTGAGAATAGATGAATCGCTTGAATTCCTCCAATGAAGAACGCTCCAACAACTGTACCTGTATAAGTCCAGTTATAAACAATATAGCGGTCAAAAATTGATAAGAAGATTAAGGCGATGACCATTGGATAAATAGCGCTTAGAACAGGGACTGCTAATTGTAATAAGGCATCCACTCCTAAAAGTGATAGAAGGAATGAAAGAACGACTGATACGACAACAATTTTTTTATATTCTAATTTTCCATTTGTTAAGGTTGAAAAATAATGTCCACAAGTTGTAATTAATCCAACAGATGTTGTTAAGCAAGCAAAGGATACAGCAATGCCCATAGCAACTTTACCAAATGAGCCTAATAATTGTTCAATTAATCCGATTAATAATGCAGGGCGTTGAACCGTTGAGTCATAAACCGTACTTACAGTAGCTCCAGCATACGTTAAACTGCTGTACACTAATGCTAGTAAAATGAAAGATACAATCCCAACTCCAAACATCATTTGATGTTGTTCTTTTTTCTCTGTATAGCCACGTCTAGTTAAGTCTGAAATCACAACTCCTGCCATTAAGGCTGCTCCAAGTGCGTCCATTGTTTGGTAGCCTTCTTTGAAGCTTTGAGAAAATAATCCTGCAGAAGTTGTTGTTTGGAATCCTGCATTTGGCTGAACGACAGCAGCAATAAATACAAGTAATAAAATGACTAATAATATTGGTGTTAAATATTTTCCAATCGCATCAATAACGGTGTGCGAATGAATCGCAATATATAACGTTAACCCAAAAAAGATAAGAGAGGTAATCCATTGTGGAGCAGTTGGTACAAATGATTGTACAAAAATTTCATGAGTCGTAGCTCCGGTTCTTGGAACGGCAAATAATGGTCCAATTAAAATAATGGAAATCGCTCCAATAATGATAGAAAAATGTTTACTAACTCTTTTTCCTAAATCAGTTGCTTGTCCTCCTAATAGAGCTGTTACAATAACTCCAAGAATCGGTAATAGTGGGTCTGATAATAAAAAGGCAATATTGGCAATGCCCCAATTATTTCCAGAGATAACGCCCAGATAAGGGGGGAAGATTAAATTTCCAGCACCAAAGAAGATGGCAAATAATGCAAATCCACAAATAATAATGTCAGTGATTTTCTTTCGAGACATAAATTTCCTCCTGTATATTCTTAAAAAATGATTAAAAAACAATTATAAATAGTGTACCATTTCTTTTTCTAGAATGCTAGTGATATTTCGAGAAAATTCACAAATGTTTTGTAGCCTAAAAATAGACCGTGATAATACACGAATGATAGCTATCTATGGTACAATAGCTAAGCAGAATGATTGAAAGTGAGGAAATGAAATGAGTTTTAAGATTGGCAATATTCAAATTGACAATCCAGTAGTTGTTGCACCGATGGCTGGAATTAGTAATTCAGCTTTTCGTGTAACGGTAAAAGAATTTGGAGCAGGCTTAGTTGTTTGCGAAATGATTAGTGATAAAGGGATTCAATTTAGAAATGAAAAAACATTAAGCATGTTGCATATTGAGCCAAATGAATATCCATTGAGTGTCCAAATTATGGGCGGAAATAAAGATACATTAGTAGAAGCTGCAAAATATGTAGCTGAAAATACAGAGGCAGCAATTATTGATATTAATATGGGATGTCCTGTTAATAAGGTGATTAAAGCTGAAGCTGGCGCAAAATGGTTATTAGATCCAAATAAAGTTTATGAAATGGTTGCTACAGTAGTGGATGCAGTGGATAAACCTGTAACGGTTAAAATGCGTACCGGTTGGGATGATGAACATTTATATGCCGTTGAAAATGCCCTAGCAGCAGAACGAGCAGGTGCAAGTGCTGTTGCGATGCATGGTAGAACTCGTGTACAAATGTATGATGGAAAAGCAAACTGGGAAATTCTTGGTGAAGTGAAGAAAAACTTAACACGCATTCCATTAATTGGAAATGGAGATGTGCGTTCTCCTCAAGATGCTAAGAAAATGATTGAAGTTGCAGGTGTTGATGGAGTCATGATTGGACGAGCTGCTCTAGCAAATCCATGGATGATTAAACAAACCGTTCATTATTTAGAAACGGGAGAATTATTACCGGAAAATACAGTTCCTGAAAAAATTGAAATTGCTAAAACTCATTTAGATCGTTTAGCTAACCTAAAAGGTGAGTCAGTAGCGACAAAAGAATTCCGTAAATTAGCTGCTTATTACTTAAAAGGAATTCCTCGTGCAACGAAAACAAAAGTTGCGATTAATGAGTCTACAACAGTATCTCAAGTGAATGAAATTTTAGATCAATTTGTTCAAGAACATTTAGAACGTGTTGAAAGACAATTAGAACGTGGGAAAGAAGTAGAGTAAGACTTTATCGAATTTACTATTACCACAAAAAATAGAGGCTGTTCTGATTAAGAATAGCTTCTTATATTTTTCTAGTATTGGGGATGAGATATTTTGAAGGGAAAAACAAAGACAAGTGCGATTATATTAGCGTTGTTAGCAGCTGCATTTTATGCCATTAATACACCGTTTTCAAAAGTTCTATTGGAAAATGTTCCACCAACTTTTTTAGCAGCTTTTCTGTATCTTGGAGCGGGTGTTGGAGTTGGAATGATGTATTTATTTCACATCAAAAAAGAAGATAAATCAGAGAGACTTACAAAACAGGATTTACCTTATACGGTTGGAATGATTCTATTAGATATAGTTGCACCTATATTTTTAATGATAGGAATAAAAATGGGGACAGCATCTAATGCCTCACTCCTCGGTAATTTTGAAATTGTAGCGACTACATTAATAGCGTTACTTATTTTTAAGGAAAAAGTATCAGGAAAACTGTGGATTGCAATAGGGTTTATTACATTATCAAGTATTGTTTTGTCATTTGAGGGAATTGGTAGTTTTCAGTTTTCTATAGGCTCTCTTTTCGTTATCTTAGCAACTTGTTGCTGGGGGCTTGAAAATAACTGTACAAGAAAGATATCAGAGAAAAGTACATATCAGATTGTTTTGTTAAAAGGAATTTTTTCCGGAGGAGGCGCATTTGTTATTGCTGTCTTACTTGGTGAAAAGATTCCAGAAATGAAATATAT
Organism: uncultured Granulicatella sp.; assembly: GCF_963515615.1. GTDB lineage: Bacteria > Bacillota > Bacilli > Lactobacillales > Aerococcaceae > Granulicatella. The sequence continues at coordinate 22,531 of NZ_CAUPZT010000013.1, forward strand.
TGTCATGATTATGTTGCTTGGCTATGTTTCATATGGATTAAGTATTTTTCTATATATACGAGCACAAAGAAATTTAGGTGCAGCTAAGACGAGTGCCTATTATGCAGTGGCACCTTTTGTAGGCTCATTTTTAGCGTTTGCAGTAAATGGAGAAAAACTAGCTGTAGAATATTTTGTGGGACTAGCTTTTATGTTCATTGGAACGGCGTTTGTCGTTTATGATACTATGATAAAAAATCATCTTCATGGGCATATGCATACGATTGTTCATACACATAATGGAGTTACACATACTCATGTGGTTATGCATACTCATGAGCATTATCATTTTGGAGATGAAGAGTTCCATCATCATAAACATGAAGGTTTTATCAATAGTTATGAACATAAATTGGCTCATGAGAATGGAGTATAGAATTCAGTTTATCATGTGAAATAGAGACGCAATAGGCGATAGAAAATGAAAAAATCTATCGTCTTTTTTATATGTATGTTTAAAAAATATTGACGCAGATAAAAGAAAAAGACCAGAATGTTAGGAAGGCTTAATAAAGAAAAATAAACATAATCATAAACGCTTTATTTATCAGTCAATAATTGGTACAATAGATTAGAAATACAGTGACTCATGTCACAAAAAAGGAGGAAATACAGTGTCTAACGAAGTAGAAGTACAAGAAACACTGAATGATCAATTACAAGTTCGCCGTGAAAAAATGCATCAATTACGTGAAAAAGGAGTAGAGCCTTTTTCAACAGGATTTAAACAAAAGCAATCCACTGAAGAAATTCATCAACAATTTGAAGGTGCGACAAAAGAAAGCTTAGCTGAACAAGAAGAAGTGACGATTCAAATCGCAGGTCGTATTATGACAAAACGTGGAAAAGGAAAAGCTGGTTTTGCTCATATTCAAGATGGTAAAGGTCAAATTCAAATTTATGTTCGTAAAGATGTTGTCGGAGACGAAGCTTATGAATTATTTGATAAAGCTGACTTAGGAGATATCGTTGGTGTTGTAGGAACAGTTATGGTGACAAACACTGGTGAATTATCTGTTAAAGCTACTCAATTTGTTCATTTAACAAAAGCTTTACGTCCATTACCAGATAAATATCATGGATTAACAAATGTAGAACAACAATATCGTCAACGTTACTTAGACTTAATTAGTAACCGTGACAGTATGGATCGTTTTGTAACACGTAGTAAAATTATCCGTGAAATTCGTCATTACTTAGATTCTCGTGATTATTTAGAAGTGGAAACACCAGTATTACATACATTAGCTGGTGGTGCGAATGCTCGTCCATTTATTACTCATCACAATGCTTTAGATATGGAATTATACATGCGTATCGCTCCAGAATTACACTTAAAACGTTTAGTAGTAGGTGGTATGGAACGTGTGTATGAAATCGGTCGTGTATTCCGTAATGAAGGAATCGATACAACTCACAACCCTGAGTTCACATCAATTGAAATCTATACTGCTTATACTGACTATCAAGATGTTATGGACTTAACAGAAGGAATCGTATCAAGTGTTGCCCAAGAAGTTTTAGGTAAAACAAAAGTTCCTTATGGAGAATATGAAGTGGAATTAAAAGCTCCTTGGAAGAGAGTTCATATGGTAGATGCCATTAAAGAAGTAACGGGAGTAGATTTCTGGGTAGAAATGACAGATGAAGAAGCTCGTGCGATTGCTAAAGAAAAAGGTGTGAAAGTTGAAGACTCAATGACTTATGGTCACGTAGTAAATGAGTTCTTCGAAACATTTGTAGAAGAAACATTAATTCAACCAACATTCATTTATGGGCATCCAGTAGCAGTGTCTCCACTTGCTCGTAAAAATGATGAAGACCCACGCTTCACAGATCGCTTCGAATGCTTCATTTGTACAAAAGAATATGCAAATGGATTTACAGAGTTAACAGATCCAATCGATCAACGTGAACGTTTCATGAAACAAGTAGAAGAAAAAGAAACAGGTAACGATGAAGCTCATCCATTGGATGAAGATTTCGTACAAGCATTAGAATATGGATTATCTCCAACTGGTGGGGTAGGTATCGGTATTGACCGTTTAGTAATGTTACTAACAAACAGCCAATCAATCCGTAACGTATTACTATTCCCAACAATGAAACATCAAGACTAATAGAAGAGGCACTTCCTAGAAAATCCAAGACGGAGAAACCGTCTTGGATTTTTTCTGTTCTGTGGAAGGTTCTGCCTGTTTCTTTTGTAGATTTTATGGTAAAATGACACCGTATGTATAGAATGAAAGAAGGTGTCAATGGACAAGTGGATGAACAATTTGAAGGAAGAATTCCACCGCAAAATTTAGATGCAGAACAATCTGTTTTAGGAGCGATATTATTAGATCCAGATTCAATTGTATCTGTAATGGAATTTTTAATGCCAGATGATTTTTATCGTGTAAATCATCAAGTCATTTTTAAAGCGATGGTAGAGTTAAATAATGATTCTTCGCCCATTGATATTGTTTCAGTTGCAGAACGTTTAAATCAAAATAAACAATTAGAAAATGCAGGAGGACAACTTTATTTGCTTGAATTAGCAGAAAAAGTACCCACTGCTTCGAATGTAGAATATTATTCTAAAATCGTGAGTGAAAAATCAACTTTACGAAAATTAATTCGAACTTCTACGGATATTGCAACAGATGCATATGGTGAAACCGATGAAGTAGCAGCCGTATTGGATAGAGCTGAGCGAAGTATTTTAGAAGTTTCTGAAAAGAGAAATCGAGCAGGGTTTGTAGATATTACAAAAATCTTGAATGAAGCGTATTTATCTCTTGAAGAGCGTATGAAAAATACAGGAGAAATTACCGGAATTCCAACAGGATATATTGATTTAGATCGAATGACTTCTGGACTTCATTCGGATGAATTAATTATTTTAGCAGCACGTCCATCTGTCGGGAAAACCGCATTTGTATTAAATATTGCTAAAAATGTTGCGACAAAAACAAATGAAACGGTAGCCATTTTTAGTTTAGAAATGAGTGCGGAATCTCTTGTAAACCGGATGTTATGTTCGGAAGGAAGTATTGATGCAAGTAATATGCGAAATGGTCGTTTAACGGAAGAAGAACTTCGTAGTTATTTTGTAGCATCGGGTACTTTATCGAATGCTCCAATTTATATTGATGATACACCTGGTATTCGAGTATCGGAAATTCGTGCAAAATGTAGACGATTAAAACAAGAACGAAATAATCTTGGATTAATTATAATTGATTACTTACAATTAATTGAAGGAAATGGCCGAGAAAGTCGTCAACAAGAAGTTTCAGAAATTTCAAGAAATTTAAAGAAACTTGCTAAAGAATTAAGTGTTCCGGTTATTGCTTTATCTCAATTATCACGTGGAGTAGAGCAAAGACAAGATAAGCGTCCGGTGATGTCGGATATTCGTGAATCTGGTTCGATTGAGCAAGATGCGGATATTGTAGCGTTCTTATATCGAGATGATTATTACCGACAAGAACCAGATGAAGATGGAAAAGTTCCAGAACAAGAGTCGAATAATATTATTGAAGTCATTATAGAAAAGAACCGTAGTGGTCCACGAGGAACCGTAGAATTAATGTTTATAAAAGAATATAATAAATTTACATCGATAGCATCGAAAAGTTTAGAAGCTACAATGCCACCAATGTAAAAAAAAATTAAAGAGGTGCGGATATGTCATCAGTAGTAGTAGTAGGTACACAATGGGGAGACGAAGGAAAGGGTAAAATTACAGATTTCCTTAGTGAACAGGCAGAGTATGTTGCTCGTTATCAAGGGGGCGATAATGCTGGTCATACGATTCAATTTGGAGGAGAAACGTATAAATTACATTTAATTCCATCAGGAATTTTTTCTCCTGAAAAACTTTGTATTATTGGGAATGGGGTTGTCGTTAATCCAAAATCTTTAGTAACAGAGTTAGCCTATTTACATGAAAGAAATATTGCGACTGATAATTTAAGAATTTCAGATCGTGCACACGTAATTTTGCCATATCATATTGAATTGGATCGTTTACAAGAAGAAGCTAAAGGGGACAATAAAATCGGTACAACGATTAAAGGAATTGGACCTGCATATATGGATAAAGCAGCTCGTGTGGGAATTCGTATTGCGGATTTATTAGATCGAGAAGTTTTTGAAGAACGTTTGCGTATTAATTTAGAAGATAAAAACCGTCAATTTACGAAATTATATGATGCAAATCCAATGAATTTTGAAGAAATTTTGGAAGAATATTATGAATATGGGCAACAAATTAAACAATATGTTTGTGATACTTCCGTATTATTAAATGAAGCTTTAGATAATGGAAAACGTGTGTTATTTGAAGGCGCACAAGGCGTGATGTTGGATATTGACCAAGGAACTTATCCATTTGTCACATCTTCGAATCCATTAGCAGGTGGAGTAACGATAGGTAGTGGTGTTGGCCCTTCAAAAGTTACAAAAGTAGTCGGTGTTTGTAAAGCCTACACTTCTCGTGTAGGAGACGGACCATTCCCTACAGAATTATTTGATGAAATTGGAAGCCGTATTCGTGAAGTTGGTCGTGAATATGGAACAACTACTGGACGTCCACGTCGTGTTGGATGGTTTGACAGTGTTGTGATGAGACATTCTAAACGTGTATCAGGTATTACAAATCTATGCTTAAATAGTATCGATGTATTAACTGGATTAGAAACTGTAAAAATTTGTGTTTCTTATCGTAAACCAAATGGAGAAGAAATTCGCCATTATCCAGCAAGTTTAGTAGAATTAGGACAATGTGAACCTGTTTATGAAGAACTTCCAGGTTGGAGTGAAGATATTACAGGATGTCGTACATTAGAAGAATTACCAATTGAAGCGCAAAACTATGTACGCAGAGTTTCAGAATTAGTAGGAGTAAAAATCTCAACATTCTCAGTAGGTCCTGATAGAAATCAAACCAACATTTTAGAAGATGTTTGGGATAGTAAATAATATTTCCCGAACGCTCAATCGCAAGAGAGGAGCTCGTTATGAAAAAAATTTTAGTCGTAGATGACGAAAAACCAATCTCAGATATTGTCAAATTTAGTTTGTCAAAAGAAGGGTTCGAAGTTGTTACCGCATTTGATGGGGAAGAAGGATTAGCAGTTTTTGCTGCTGAAAATCCCGATTTAGTAATTTTAGATTTGATGTTACCAAAAATTGAAGGTTTAGAAGTTTGTCGAGAAATTCGTAAAACTAGTAATGTTCCAATTATTATGGTAACTGCAAAAGATTCAGAAATTGATAAAGTGTTAGGCTTAGAATTAGGAGCCGATGACTACGTGACAAAACCATTCTCAAATCGAGAATTAATTGCTCGTGTAAAAGCTAATTTACGTCGTCAACATGTTGCCCCTAGTGAACCAGATGAAGAAAAGGTAGCCAATGAAATTGTGTTAGGTTCTCTCATTATTCACGAGGATGCATATGTTGTATCCAAACGAGGAGAAGAAATTGAATTAACTCACCGTGAGTTTGAATTACTTCACTATTTAGCAAAACATATTGGTCAAGTGATTACAAGAGAACATTTATTACAAACCGTTTGGGGTTATGACTATTTTGGAGATGTTCGTACGGTTGACGTAACTGTCAGACGTTTACGTGAAAAAATTGAAGATACACCAAGTCATCCGACATGGATTATGACAAGACGTGGAGTAGGTTACTATATTAAAACTCCAGAACAAGAAAAAGAAGCTTAGAAAGATGCGCTTTTCTTTACCAAGAACTATTCTGGGAAGAAAGGCGCATTTATTATCTATAAAGGAGATATCATATGCAAAAAGTGAAACGATTTTTTCGTTCCATTCAATTTAAAATTCCAGTGTTATTCATTTTCATGCTGATGATTTCTTTGCAATTAATTGTTGCGAATTTCTTGCGTCAATTGGAAACACAGATGATTTCCAACTTCCAAGAACAAATTCAATTGCAAGTTGGATTTTTGAAAAATAGTGTGCAACCTATTTTAGCAAGAGATGATAAAGATGAAGTGAAAATAGCCGAAATCTCTAAAATACTACAAGATTATCCAACGGGTAGTAGTATTGTAGAAGCTCGTATTATGGATACTCAGGGATATATTTTAGGAACAACCAATCAATCGCAACAATCCGTTGTTGGGACTCGAACAACAGAAGCAGATGCACAACAAGTATTATTAACCAATGATGTGTATGCTTACAATTATACTGAACATGAAAATCGTTATTGGAAGATTGTTTCGCCAATTTCTCCAATAAGCGGCAATTCTGGTAATCCATTAGGAATTATTTCTGTTACGACCAATATTGAGTCAAGGTATACACAAGTAAAAGATATTGGAGTTATTTTTGTTAGTTCATCTTTGATTGCGATTGTATTAGTAATTATTATTACATTCCTTATTTCTCAAGGAATTACAAAACCAATTGCGGAGATGAAGAAACAAACGGAAAAAATAGCAGAGGGAAATTATACTGGAGAAGTTAAAATTTATAGTGATGATGAGTTAGGGCAGTTAGGTCAAGCGATTAATGATCTTTCGTTGAAAATTAAAGAAGCACAAGAAAGTACTGAATCCGAACGTCAACGCTTAGATAGTGTCTTGCGTCATATGAGTGATGGGGTAATTGCGACAGATAGACGTGGTCGTATTGTCATTATGAATACGGCAGCTTTAGATATTTTGAATTTAAAATCAGAAAAAGTGATTGGAATTCCCCTTCTGGAAATTCTTCCATTGGAAGAGCGTGTTACTTTTAGAGAATTATTAGAAACGCAACAAGAGCGATTAATTTACTTAGAAGAGGATGGAGAAGATTCAATGATTCAATGTGAATTTTCTGTTATTCAACGTGAATCAGGATTTATTAGTGGATTAGTCTGTGTTCTAACTGACGTTACTGAGCAACAAAAAATTGAACGAGAACGTAGAAATTTCGTATCAAATGTATCGCATGAATTGCGTACGCCGTTAACAAGTATTAAGAGTTATACTGAAGCCTTAGTCGATGGAGCGTGGGAAAATAAAGAGATTGCTCCAGGATTTTTAAATGTAATTGAAACGGAAACAGATCGTATGATGCGAATGATTACAGATTTGTTGAATTTATCTCGTATGGACCAAAATCGTTTTGGATTAGAAAAAGAATTTATTAATATGAATGAATTAGTAGTTCATATTGTGAATCGATTTGAAATGGTATTACAATCAGAGCCTTATCGAGATAAAAATTATCGTATTTTAACGGATATTACGCAACGTGATTTATGGGTGGAATTAGATCAAGATAAGATTACTCAAGTGTTAGATAATATTATTAATAATGCGATTAAATATTCTCCAGATGGGGGACGTATTATTATTCGTTTAATGGAAACTCATACGGATATTATTGTAAGTGTGAGCGATGAAGGGTTAGGAATTGCTAGAAAAGATATCCCTCATTTATTTGACCGTTTTTATCGTGTGGATAAAGCACGTTCGCGTGCAATGGGTGGAAGTGGTCTTGGATTAGCGATTGCTCAAGAAGTTGTCCAATTACATGGCGGAAAAATTTGGGTAAACAGTATTGAAAATAAAGGATCTACCTTCTTTGTTTCCTTACCATATATTCCATTTGAAGAGGATGGTGAATGGGAATGAGAATTCGTTCTAGATATTTAATTGCCGTTTTAATCGTTTTAAGTTTGTTTAGCTTAGCCTTAACGGCGGTGATTGTTTTTCGTCCAGTAGAAATTTTTTCATATAATGGATTAACAAGAAATGTGGCCTCTACAAATCAAGATAATAGTACACAAGCACGAGTTAATTATGCGTTAGAAGATGTATTTCGTCCAACTCGTTTTGTCTATTCTTATGAAAATAAGGTGAAAATGACGAGTGACTCAACCATTATTGAATCCGTGAATAATGCTTTAGTGGGAAAATATAAGGAAATTGGAAAGAGAGAAGTTCTATCTCAAGAAAATTATGAACAATTAGTATTAAGGGACTCCTTTAGTCAACTACTTTTTGATGCTCCTGTTACTTTTTCTATTATGAGTCGATATTTTGCGGATATTCCCGAGGAATTTCGTCAAGAAACCTTTAGTAGAATTATATATCGCTATGATGATTCTAAAAGTGTTTATTTTGTAAATGATTATACGAAACAGTTGTACCAAGCTAAAATAGATCAAGATGTTCAAACAGAATTTTCAAAATTTTATGAAGAAGATAAATTTTATCTCGTAGAATCCTATATTTTAAAACATAAACAAGTATTTATTGAAGTGAATAATTTATCACTGGAAAAGCAAACGTATTTAATGGAACAAATACCGATTAGTTTTTATATTACACAATTATTTGCAAATCCATCAGAGTTAAGAAATAGAAGTGATGGGCAATCCATTATTTATAACGATAATTTATCCCAATTAAAAATGGATCGTTCAACGAATGTTATTTCCTATTATCAAAATCGTGTGGATGATGAGCCTTTATCATTGACGGTTCATTTACAGCAATCCTTTGCTCAAATGAAAAAAATTGGTGGATGGAAATTAGGAATGAGTTTTTCTGATTTTGATACAGAAAGAAAAATTGTGGAATATATGCGTTACGTTGGTTCCTATCCAATTCTTTCGGATGCAAAGGAAGGTTTTTCTCAATTTATTATTACGCTTACTGGGGTGGAAAAGATGCGTTTGTCTTCGCTGATTGCGGAAACGCCTATTCCTGCTAAAAATCAAAAGGTTGATTTAATGAGTGGAAAAGAATTAATGGATCAAATCTTAGGTAAAGGAATTTCCTTAAGTACGTTAGAGGATATTCGACTAGGATATGCTTGGAAATCAAGTCCAGAAAGTAATCAAATCGTTGAATTTCTTCCAAATTGGTATATAAAAGTAGATGGAAATTGGAGAACATTAGAAGAATTAAATCAACCACTAAAAGATCAAGGAGGGGATAGCGATGGATTTTAGACGATCGACTTTGGTATTAATTATCAGTTTCCTCTTTTTAGATATATTTTTATTTGGACTATTTTGGCAAATGAAAAAAGAAGTAAAAACTCCTTTAAATACCAGTATTAATGTAATGGAACAAATGCGAAATGATGGAATTACAGTAACGGGAGTGAACATGACCGTAGAATCTCTTCCAATTATTCAAATTAGTCCGATTAGTATTGAAGCACCTGTGAATGCATTGCCGAGTCAGGTTGTATCTTATGATAAGGGAGTTATTTCCTCTCAATTAATTTTTCCAATCCAATTAACATTAGATGCTAATACCACAGCGACTATGGAAAATTTTGCAGAATTAACAGCTTATGTTGAGAGTGGAGCGATTGTCAATGGAAATCAATATACATGGTTCAATTATAATCCCACAACACGAAAAGTGATTTATGCACAAAGAGCGAATCAAATACCGGTTATGGATGGAAGTAGTCAAATTATTTTTACCTTGAATGCTAATAATCAAGTCATTAGTTATGAGCAAACTTTTGCGGGGAATGTTGAAAAACTAGGGAATAATCGTTCTTTAATTACTTCTCAAAAGGCAATAGAAGTATTATATTTGGCAGGAAGAATTCCAACTCGATCAACGATTTCAGTTGTTCGATTATCTTATTATAAATCGTTAGCTTTAAAAGATTTATCCATCTATTCTCCAGCTTGGTATGTAGAATTTAAACAAGCAGATGGGCAAATGATTGTTCGACGGGTAGATGCTATTCGAGGGACTGTCTTAACAAATGAAGCGACTGAAACAGTCAATACAGGAACAACGCAATAGGAAGGAAGGAAATATGAGCGAATCAAGTTTTTTAGTGAGTCTATTAGCTAGTGGAAGTTCTGGTAATGCAACTTATATTGAAACTCCACAAAGAAAAATTTTAGTAGATTGTGGCTTAACAGGAAAAGCTATTGCCGCCCAAATGGAAAAAATTGGACGCTCAGTAGCAGATATTGATACTATTTTGGTAACGCATGAACATGTCGATCATATTAAAGGAATCGGCGTATTAGCAAGAAAGTATGGCATGGATATTTATGCCAATGAGAAAACATGGAAGGCGATGGAAAGAAAAAATATTGGGGTCATTAAACAAGAACAAAAGCACTTATTTGAACCAGGAGTAATAAAAACTTTTGGAGATATTGATGTAATGAGTTTTGCTGTATCTCATGATGCAGCTTGTCCTCAATTTTACTCCTTTCAAAAAGATCAAAAACAATTTGTCATGTTAACGGATACGGGTTATGTTAGCGAGAAATTAAGAAGATTATTATATAATGCAGATGCTTATTTAATGGAAAGTAATCATGATGTCGATATGTTACGGATGGGAAATTATGCCTGGCATTTAAAACAAAGAATCTTAAGTGATAAAGGACATTTATCCAATGAAGATGGTGCATTAGCGATGTGCGAAATGCTAGGAGATAAGACGAAAAGAATTTATTTAGGACATTTAAGTCAAGATAATAATTTAAAAGAACTAGCTTATCAAACTGCGGAATCCATTCTATTACAACATGATTGTGGGATTCATGATACTTTTGAAGTGTATCATACAGATCCATATGAGCCGACAGAATTATTTAGAGTTTAAAGAAAATTCAATTATTTGAGTATTTATTTACAAGTTTATAATGGATTTATTACATTATCTTCAAACTTTTTTCAAAAAGCTAGATTAGTATAAGGGTGTCAAAAGAAAGCAATAAAGTGATTGCTAAGATGAAAAGGAGGGATATTCATGACAAATGAATTCCATGAAGAAGTAGAAAATAAACAAGAAAATACACAAATAGATGAAACAATAATAGAAGAAAGTATTCCTGAAGTTACAAGACAAGGTAAGAAAAAAAGAGCTTTTCGCTCAGGATTTGTTGGTGGAGTAACGGGTGGCTTATTAGCTGTAATCATTGGATTTGGCGCTATGAGTGCAACAGGAACCTTAAACCAATTAACAGGAGTAAGATCTACAGCAACTAGTACAACAACTGTCAAAACAAGTCCTACAGCATTATCGAATAAGGGTGCTGGAGATGTCTCTGATGTTGTTGCAAATGTGAAAAATGCAGTTGTTTCTGTTATTAATAAACAAAGTATCAATCAAAATAGTTTATTTGGTAATTACGGTCAAAGCCGCAGACAAAATCAAAAAACAGAAGATAGTGATTTAACAACTGCTTCTGAAGGTAGTGGAGTGATTTATAAAGTTGAAAATGGCTATGCTTATATCGTAACAAATAATCATGTTATTTCTGGTTCTCAAGAATTAGAAGTATTAATGGCAGATGGTACTCGTGAAAAAGCAGAATTAATTGGTGCAGATAAATGGACGGATTTAGCAGTATTAAAAATTAAAGCAGATAAAGTGACAACTGTTGCTGAGTTTGCAAATTCAGATGAAGTGAAAGCTGGGCAAACAGCTATTGCTATCGGTTCGCCTCTAGGAACTGAATTTGCTACAAGTGTGACTCAAGGAATTGTGTCTGCCAAAGATCGTTCTGTTCCAACAGATGTGGATGGAGATGGAAAACAAGATTGGGTTGTAACGGCTATCCAAACAGATGCTGCAATTAACCCAGGAAATTCTGGTGGAGCATTAGTGAATGCCGCAGGACAAGTCATTGGAATCAATTCTATGAAAATTAGTAAATCTAGTGTAGAAGGAATTGGATTTGCAATTCCAAGTAATGAGGTAGTTTCTATTATTAATCAATTAGAAAAATCCGGTAAAGTGATTCGTCCAGTTTTAGGGATTTCAATGGTAGATTTAACCTCTGTTTCTTCTCAAGGTCGTCAACAATTAGATTTATCAAACGATGTTAAAGAAGGTGTCGTTGTAGCGGATGTCCAAGAGAATAGTAGCGCAAGTAAAGGCGGATTAAAACAATATGATGTCATTACGGAAATTGACGGTAAACCAATTACAGGTGTACAAACATTAAGAAAAGCATTGTATAGTAAAACTGTTGGCTCTAGTATGGAAGTAACGTACTATAGAAATGGACAAAAACAAACAGCAACGATTCAATTAACAAGTTCAGATAGTCCAAGTTTATAAAATGATGCTATCCACATAGTTATCCACAAAAATGTTGATAACTATGTGGATATTTTTTTAAAGTTTTGTAAAAAAAGAAAAAATAAATTTTTAAAATCATTGATATGATAAGCTTTTTTTGAAAATAAGTTATCCACAGGTGAAGGGGAAATTGTGAATAAGTTTATTGCGATAGTTATCAAAACCTTGTTATATCAATGTTTCCAGACGTTATGGATAACTTTGGATAATGGAATAAAATTGTGGATAAATCAAGCGAACAAGATATAACAGAAATATTACAAAAAAAGGGTATTGACCAATATATAGTGGATAGAGAGGAAGGATAAACAAAATTTAGTAGCGAACATGTGTACATGTGGATAACTCTGTGGATAAGTTGTAAATTTTATATAATTTTTTGGAAAAATCTTGAGGAGTTAGAGGGAAAGGCATATACTATTGTTAATAATGGAGAAGTACCCAAGAGGCTGAAGGGGTCGCACTCGAAATGCGATAGGTCGTGGAAGCGGCGCGGGAGTTCAAATCTCCTCTTCTCCTTTTATATTATTGATATATCAAGGTTTTTAGAGGTTTTGTTCCGCGATTGTTCCGTGAACGAAGCCTTTTTTTAATAGAGTTTTCAAACTAACATTGGTATAATAAAACTATTATATGTAGAAATGTTGACGAAATAAAAAGATATAAGGAGTGAGAATATGCCAAGATTTCTTGTTGGAGCAACTGAAGACACTTGGGATTTTGATGCGGCTTATGAAGCAGCTGAGGATGGAGATATTATTGAATTTACTCCTCATTTGACAATGAATTTTACAAAAGAACCTGTTACTGAAATAACAAAAAATATAACAATTGTTGGTCATGTAGAAGGGAATAGGTTTTTAAATACGATTACGGGAAAAATTAAAATTTCTAATAAGGTAAACGTGACTTTTCAAAACTTGTGGATGTCAGTATTACAAAATACCAATATGTTTCATATTACAGGAGAATCGGAAGTTACTTTTGAAAACAGTGTATTACAAACAGATTTTCCAGAAAATGATCATTTCTTAGTATTTTCAGAAGAAAAAAGTAAAGTCCATTTTAAGAAGTTTACGACAAAATTACCGGACAAACACCAATTAGGGATGAAATTTATTCATTCAGCCGTTTCTATTCAAGATTCTACGATTCAAAATCGATTATTGATTCGTGAACATTCTGAATTAGAATTTGTACATTCCAAAATGGAGTGTAGCCGACCAACATCTTTATGGATTGAAGATTCAAAACTATCGATTCTTTCAAGTCAAGTTACTGGCACATTTGAGGGTGGAAGTCAAGCGGTTTTAAATGCTAGCAAAAGTGAATTATTGATTCAAGATAGTCTAATACAAGGTGTTGGTAAGGATTATTATACGATTTATTTACAAAAATCTTGTACAGGAGTTTTCAAAAACTTAAATGTTGACTTTATGAAGTTAAAAAATAGTCATATTCGTATGGTAAATGGGGCTGTAAAGCATAATCTTGCGATTGATGGAGACTCCACTTTATATTCACGAGGGAGATTACGATTTTTAAATAACGAAAGTCAACATATTCCTATTAGTTTAACAACAAATGCTTTATTTGTTGGAGATAGTGTAGAAGTGGAAAAAGAAACTTCTACCATAATCCGTGTAAAAGAAGGTTCGAGCTTTATTGCCAATGACTTTATTCATTTAAATGGAGATGCTACAAAACTGAACTATGAAATAGATGAAACAAGTCAATGCAGCATTACACAGAAGCATAAAGTAGCTCCAGAAAGAAGCGAAAAAGGGGAAATTATTCGAACAGCGAATGAGCAAAAAGCTCCTCAAACGAATACTGATTACTATGCAGAGTTGCAAGGACTAATTGGACTAAAAACCGTCAAAGAAAAAGTAGATAAATTAATCCAACAGGCGAAATATAATCAATTACAAATTGAACAAGGATTACCTCCAGAAAAAATGACAATGCACGCAGCTTTCTTAGGAAATCCAGGAACGGGTAAGACAACCGTAGCACGATTAATGGGACAAATCTTATTCCAATATGGAGCCTTAAAAGGGGAAGAGTTCAAATTTGTAGAAGTATCAGCGGCTGATTTATTATCTGGATATGTGAATCAAACAGCAGAACAAACTCGTAAGAAATTAGAAGAAGCTAAAGGTGGCGTGTTATTTATTGATGAAGCGTATGCCTTAAATAAAAAAGGTTCGAATAGCACAGGCGAAGAAGCGATTAATGAATTGTTGACGTATATGGAAAACCATCGTGATGATATTATGGTGATTTTTGCTGGATATACAAAGGAAATGGAACAATTTTTCGATGTCAACCCAGGATTCAATTCTCGCGTGCCACATCAATTAACATTTGAAGATTATTCATCCGATGAAATTGTTCAAATGGGACTTAAAATTTTTGAAGGAAAAGCTCGAAAAGTTGAAGATCCAGAATTTTATGCTCGTAAAATTAAAGAAGCGTATAAACGTTCCTTAGATAAGAGTAATGCTCGATGGATTCGTAATCAAAATGAGCAAATTATGCAAGAATTTATTTTCCGTGTGATGTCACAAGATGGCGAAGATATGACTTTAATTAAAAACCAAGATATTGAAAAAGCATTGGCACAAGGAAGTTATGAAGAATCCGAACATAAAGCTGATGCATGGGAACAATTAAATCAATTAATTGGTTTAGAAAAAGTAAAAGAACAAGTCAGTGCCTTTATTCATCAAGTAGAATTATCGAAGGTGAGACAAGAACAAGGAATTGAAACAAAAAATATTACGTTACATTCGTTATTCTTAGGAAATCCAGGGACGGGTAAAACAACGGTTGCTAGAATTATTGGCGAATTATTGTATCAAAAAGGCATGATTGCAACTAATAAAATGGTAGAAGTTTCTCGTGGAGATTTAATTGGTGGATACCAAGGGCAAACAGCCATTAAAACAAGAGAACAGTTACAGGCTGCTCTAGGGGGAGTACTCTTTATTGATGAAGCTTATTCCTTAAAACATGGTCCTAATGATAATTTTGGACAAGAAGCGATTGATGAAATCTTGAAATTTATGGAAGATCATCGTCATGATATGGTTGTCATTTTTGCAGGATATCATAAAGAAATGAGGACTTTTTTAGAAACAAATTCAGGATTAGCAAGTCGTGTTCCAAATACATTTGATTTTGAAGATTATACCTCAGAAGAAATTGGACAAATTGGATTATATGAATTAGCTAGTGATTCCTTGACAGTAGATGAAGAAGCTTATCGTCAGGCTGTTGCAACAGCGTATGCTCATACGAATGACCGTAGTAATGGTCGTTGGATTCGTAATTTTAATGAGAAATTGAGATTACGCTTGGCTACTCGATTTGGTAATAATCCATCAATTGATCCAAACCAAATCATCCAACAAGATTTAGATGATGTGTTGGCGATGTTAAAATAAGAGCAAACAAAAAAAGCTGCGTTAGCAGCTTTTTTGTTTTACATGAAATATCCTAAGTAATAACGAACAAATAATGCAGCAGCTACAGCACCGATAAATGGAGCAGTACCTGGTACTAATAATCCATATTGCCAGTCATTATTTACTTTATTTTTGATTGGTAATACTTGGTACGCTAAACGAGGTCCTAAGTCACGAGCTTGGTTCATCGCAAATCCTGTAGTACCTCCTAGCCCCATACCAACAGCCCATACAAGTAAACCAACAATAATGTTTAATTGATCTTTATTTACTTGTTCAGTAGCTAAAATAGCTGTTAAGAAAATAAAGGTTGCAAATGCTTCGACGAAGTAGTTACGTGGTAAGTTACGGCAGTTAGGGTTTGTAGAGAAGATGTTACGAATCGCAATTCCATCTACTTGACCTTCAGAAGCTGTAAAGTGGTCTGCATACATGAACCATACGATAACAGCACCAGCAAATGCACCTAAAAATTCAGCGATTGCAATAGGGATAAATTGTTCAGCAGGCAATAATCCCAATACCACTTTTGCTAATGCCATAGCTGGGTTAATACTAACTCCACCAAAGATAAATAATGTAACAGTAATACCAAATGCCCATGTTGTGATGGCGAATAAGTGACCTGAACCATTATATTTCGTTTTTTTCAATACTTCGTCACAGTGTACCCCAACCCCAAATAAAATCATAAGGGCAGTTCCCATAAATTCAGATGATAATAGGTGAATAAATTCTTGTGTAAACATAAAAATATAAAACTCCTTTTTATTATTAAATTATGATAAAACTTCTTTTTCTAATAGTTGATAGACTTTTCCAATTGGCATTTGATGTTCTTTGGCTAGTCTGGCACAATCCTCATATTCGAGAGTTGTTTTAGAGATATGTTGATAGGTGTTTTGTTTGACACGAATCATTCCTAAACTTGTTTTTACTTCTTGAAAAGTTCGTTGCATGACTTTCCTTGAAATTTTTTGATAACGAAATCCAATGGTGCTTGTTTGTTCAAATAGAATATTAGTAAATTCTTCTAATTGTGTGAGAGTAATTAGAAGAGTTACATGAATTGCTGGACGATTCTTTTTTGCTAAAACACTGAAATAAGTAACATCTAGCGCTCCTTTTTCATATAGGAAATCCATTAAATAACCCATTTGTTCAGGTGTTTGATCATCAATCGTCGTATCGATTTGATAAATATCATCGTCTAATTGATGCACTTCTTTGAACGAGTGAGTAGTTGGCTGACATAGACTTCCACGTAGAGCGTTGAATTTTCCAGTATCTCGTTTACCAAATCCATATCCTACAGCAGTAATTTCCAAGTTTTCTGGAATGGTAAAGTCTGGATGAATTGCTTTTAGTAAAGCGAGTCCAGTTGGTGTAATGAGTTCAGTTTTAATATCAAAGTCTTGATGAATTAAGATAGAAGTTCCTTTTCTTAATTGCATGACTGCAGGAACAGGAACAGGCATTACTCCATGAGCGACTTTGATAGTCCCGCTCCCTTCTACTAAAGGTGTACTGTACACTTTTGTAATTCCTAAGTTTTCAAATAAGATGAAGAAACTAGCGATATCTACAATCGAATCAATCGCTCCAACTTCGTGGAAATGAATGTGTTCAATTGGAACTTGATGAACGGCAGATTCTGCACGAGCGATGTCACGAAACACTTCCATACTTTTTTCTTTTACAAAGTCAGAAACGGTACTATTCTCAAAAATTTCAATAATTTTTAGTAATCCACGAACGTCATCGTGATGATGGTGACCATGTTCATGGTGATGATCGTGTTCATGGTGATGATCGTGTTCATGATGGTGGTCGTGTTCATGATGGTGGTCGTGTTCATGATGATGCTCATGTTCATGATGATGCTCATGTTCATGAGTGAAATCTCCATGGATTCCATGATCTTTTTCACCATGTTCTAAATGAACATCGAAATCAATTCCATAAATACTGCTTTTAGCAATTT
>NZ_CAUPZT010000014.1:0-40121 GCF_963515615.1 uncultured Granulicatella sp.
ATTGATAACAACTTCGCCACTTGTTGGTTCAGATAAACTTGATAAGCAACTTAGTAAAGTAGACTTCCCAGAACCGCTGACACCAAGTATTGATACAAAATCTCCATAATTGACAGATAAAGAAATATCTTTCAAAATAGAAACAGTTTTGTCTTGTCCTAACAAAAACTCTTTTGAAAGGTTTGAGACTTTAACAGCTACATTATTACCCATAACAATTCCTCCTGATCCCATTGTCATCTTAGAATTAATAATACTATATTGGTTCTATACTCTATATGGTTGATGGGAAAATCCACCAATCCTATTTGACAAAAAGCCATTTAAACACGTAACAAAAGATAGGAATAAAAATAGTTTTGTTGTGAAAGTACATGAGACTCGCTTGCGAGGCTGCTGGCGACCTCACAAACAAATAAGATCTTTCTTCCTATCTTTTAAGTTTAATAGCGTTCTCCTACTAAAAATTTTAAATATACGTAACCAAAAAGGAATAACCTAGTTTTTTTGGTATGTTATTCCCTTTTACTTATAAATTAGCTAATTCAGCATTCAATGCTTGATGAATGTGTTGGTTCTTGATTCGTAAAAATGTTCCTTTTGTTCCTAAACTTCTACTTTCAAGTACCCCTGCAGATTCTAGTTTACGAATCGCATTTACAATAACCGTACGTGTGATATCAAACTCTTTGGCAATTTTCAATGCTGTAAATCGTAATTCAATTCCTTCAAATAAAGATAAAATAATTTTTATCGCTTCAATTTCACTATAAGAAAGAGATTTTAACGCTAAATGAACATTTTGTTTTTCACGGTTTTCTTGTTCAATTCGTTTTGTTTGCCAGTGCAATAACTCGGTTCCAATTGCGGTTGCTGCATGCTCTGCTAAAATCAAATCTCCCGCTGAAAACGATTCTTTAGCTTTCCCCATCACAACAAATCCTAAACGGTTCCCAGAAGCGTATATTGGAATAATCGTTGTTTTTGCTTCAAGATATTCCTGTTTCAACTCTACTGGAAAAATCGTTAATTCAGCATCTACTGAAATATTTTCTAAATTTGTTTCAATAGAATTCAAAGCATTCATATAAAAATCAGGAAATTGTCTTGTTGAAACATATTCATGCATACGAGCATTATTTAACTCGAATTGATCATGCACCCCTAAAATTCTTCCTTCTGGTGAAGCAATAAATAAATCTACTTTCAATAGTGTTCCTAATACACCACATAAAGTATTAAATGGTAAATCAGCTTTTTCATCTAATGTCCATAAATTATCATATTGTAAAACCGTATTGATTTTTCTTAAATCCTTTAGTACTTGTTGCAATGTTTTCTCTCCTTCCTATAAAATATAACGAGTTAAATCACGATCAGCTGTAATCGTATTTAATTTTGATTCGACATATTGCTCTGTAATTTGAATACTTCCCATTTGCATTTGAGGAGCTTCAAATAATAATTCTTCTAATAAAGTTTCTAGAATCGTATGCAATCTTCTTGCGCCAATATTTTCCATATTACTATTCACTTCAAAAGCTGTTCTAGCAAGTGCTGACACAGCTTCTTTTGTAAAGATAACTTCAACATTTTCAGTAGCCAATAATGCTTTATATTGTTTTAATAGAGCATTTTTAGGTTCTGTTAAAATACGTTCAAAATCTTCTTTTGATAAATCTTGTAATTCTACACGAATTGGGAAACGACCTTGTAATTCAGGCATTAAATCGCTTGGTTTAGCAACATGGAAGGCTCCTGAAGCAATAAATAAAATATGATCTGTTTGAATGGCACCATATTTAGTTTGAACTTGGCTTCCTTCTACAATAGGTAAAATATCCCTTTGAACCCCTTCTCTAGAAACTTCCCCGCCATTATGTCCTTTTGCAGCAATTTTATCAATCTCATCAATAAAAATAATTCCTGATGTTTCTGCTAATTTTAATGCCTCTGCATGTACATCATCTTTATTCACTAATTGATCAGCTTCTTGTTCCGTTAAAATATCTAACGCTTCTTCTACACTAACTGTACGTTTTGAACGTTTTTTAGGTGTCATTTGGTCTAACATGGATTGGATTTGCATCATTTGCTCCATTCCATTCGAATTGCCTGCCATACGTAATGGTTTTTCTTCTACTTCAATCGTAACTTCTTGATTTTTTAATAAACCATTTCTCAATTGTTGCTCAATTTCACGTCTTGATGCAGCAATTTCCTCTGTTACTTCTTCTTTTTCCTCTTGTGGTAGGTCTGTTTTTGGTAAGCCCATTGATTGGAATAAATTCATTAGAGAATCTTGTTGAGGATTTGCCACTTTTTTCATGATTCCAGGTTTTAGAATTTTGGCTAATTTACGTACAGCTTTATCATAAGCTTGCGGACGTACATCTTCTTGCTTTTGTTTCTGAACAATACTAATCGCATTTTCAACTAAATCACGAACCATCGATTCTACATCACGACCAACATATCCCACTTCTGTAAATTTAGTAGCTTCTACTTTAACAAATGGTGCATCCACTAATTTTGCTAAACGTCTCGCTAATTCTGTTTTCCCTACACCTGTTGGTCCAATCATTAATAAGTTTTTTGGTGTCACTTCTTTTTGCATTTCTTCATCTAATAATAATCGACGATAACGATTACGTAGAGCAACTGCTAAAGCACGTTTTGCACTAGCTTGACCTACAATAAATTGGTCTAATTCTTGTACGACCTCTCTAGGTGTCTTACTAATTTTTGAATTCATTTTCCCGTCTCCTATACTACTTCTGTAATAATTGCATCATTTGTATACACATCAATTTCTGAAGCTACTTTTAAACTTTCTCTTGCAATATCTTCTGCACTTAAATTTTCATCCCCAAATCGTAATAAAGCTCTAGCAGCTGATAAAGCAAAGTTTCCACCTGAACCAATTGTTAAAATCCCATCATCTGGTTCAATCACTTCACCTGTACCTGAAACTAATAATAATTGATCTTTATTCATTACAATTAGCATCGCTTCTAATTTTTGTAAGGTACGGTCAGTTCTCCATTGTTTTGCTAGTTCAATAGCTGCACGTTGCAAATTCCCTTTAAATTGCTTTAATTGGTCTTCAAACATTTCTTCTAACGTAATCGCATCTGCAACCCCACCAGCAAACCCAACGACTACTTCACCACCAAAAATACGTCTAATTTTTCTAGCGCTACCTTTCATAATGATTCTTTCACCCATGGTAATTTGACCGTCACCTGCAATAGCAGATTGATTTCCTTTTTTAACGGCACATATTGTTGTCATTTCAAAACCTCCTATGGTTTATGATTAAATTTGGATGCATCAAAAGTATCTTCCTCTTGTTTTGCTCTTGGAAAATATAATTGATAATTTTGTTGTAAAGCATCTTTTGTGACATGTGTATAAATTTGAGTAGAGCTTAAACTAACGTGCCCTAATAATTCTTGAACAGTTTTCATATCTGCTCCATTATTTAATAAATGAGTCGCAAAAGTATGTCTCAACATATGCGGATGAATTTTCAATTGTAATCCACTTTCTTGTAATAATTGATTTAAAATATATCGAACACCTGTTGTTGTTATCGGATCGCCTAAATGATTCACGAATACAGAAGCATGTTCTTTATTATATTGGCTCATTAAAGAAGAACGACTTGCTTCTAAATAAAGCTGTAAAGCTTCAGTAGCAAAATCTCCGATTGGAACATAACGTTCTTTTGAACCTTTCCCTATGACTAAAATAACGCCATTTTTTAAATCTAATTGCTGTAAAGTTAATTCAGTTAATTCACTCACTCGCATCCCTGTAGCATATAATACTTCAATTAACGCACGATTACGTTGGTCTAAAGGCTGATTTCCATCAATGGAAGCAATAAATTTTTCCATCTCATCTTCATAAAAAAATTCAGGAAGTCGTTTTTGGCCTTTTTTATAAGAAACACTTGCAAACGGATTTTCTTCAACAAGTTCATGTTCTAATAAGTATTGATAGAACGAACGAAGGCTTGATAAAAATCGTGAGATACTGGAACGATTATATTGTTGCTGATGTAATTTTCCAAGATAAATTCGCACGTCCACGGCTGTAACTTCTGATAATTGTGTTAATGGAATTTCTCTTAAAAATCTCAAAAATTGTTCAATATCTCGTTGATACGCTTCGACTGTTTTTATCGAATATCTTCTCTCGACTGTTAAATATTGAATAAATGCATGAAATTGTTCTTCCATTTAACGACATCCTTTCTCCGTATAAAACTGTAGCATAGTTTCTAATAACTGACAACTAAATTGTCAAAATTTTTCAAACAATTTTCACTACAAAAAAAATCTCCTTTTTATTTTTGATTAGGGAAGAATTTCTTTTATCAGTTAGTATTAGAATCTAACTGTAATCCAAGAGATAAATAATTCTTTTTGTAGTTATAGTAATAGGATTTGCGATAGCAGAAACTATTACAGGTAAATTTGAGACCAAGGCTCAAATTTAAGCTATGAGACACCAAAGGTGGCTGCTAGCGTCCTAAACTACCCAAAAAGAATTATTTATCTCTTGGATTATTACGAAAAAAAGAAGCCCTGCGGCTTCTTCTCATCATCATTATTTTTGAATTTCTTCTTTATAATCGCATTGGCTACATACAATTTGTTTGCCACTTTTTACTTTCTTTTCTACAAGATAGTGAGAACATTTCGGACAATCTCTCCCTACTGGTTTATCCCATGAGACAAATTCGCATTCAGGATAACGATCACACCCATAGAATAAACGATTCTTCTTCGATTTTCGCTCAATCACATGCCCTTGATGACAATGCGGACAAGTTACCCCAATCTCTTTTACAATCGCTGCAGTATGACGACAATCAGGGAAATTACTACAAGCATAGAACTTTCCAAAACGTCCTAATTTAATCACCATTGGATTTCCACAAACTTCACAGTTAAATCCTGCAGGTTCATCTTTAATTTGAACTTTCTCAATTTGAATTTCCGCTTTATCCACTTCAGCTTTAAACGGTTGATAGAAACGATCGATTACTTGAACCCACTCTTGTTTACCTGCTTCAATTTGATCTAATTCTGATTCCATTTCAGCAGTAAATCTTGTATCTACAATATTCGGGAAATAATTTTGAATTATTTGATGAACAATTTCTCCCAATTCTGTTGGCTCAAAACGTTTCGTTACCAATTTGACATAATAACGTTTTTGAATTGTTTCAATCGTTGGCGCATAAGTTGAAGGACGTCCAACTCCAATTTCTTCTAATGTTTTAATTAAAGTTGCTTCTGAATATCTTGCAGGTGGTTGAGTAAAGTGTTGCTCTGGCTCTAATTTTTGAACAGATACTGTATCTCCCTCCACTAATTCAGGTAAAACATTAGATTTTTTAGAATCGGCATTATCTTGATACACTTTTTGATATCCAGCAAATTTAATGGTAGAACCATTTGCTTTAAATACTTGTTGATTTTGCTCTAATTCAACTTGAACCGTATCATAAACAGCTGCAGACATTTGACTTGCCACAAATCTAGACCAAATTAATGTATATAATTTTAATTGATCTTTTGTTAAATAAGACGCAATAGAATCAGGAGTTCTCATAACAGATGAAGGACGAATCGCTTCGTGGGCATCTTGAGCTCCTTCAGAAACTTTTGTGGAACGTGTTGAGTTTGAATATTCACTACCAAACTCAGATAA
Source organism: uncultured Granulicatella sp. (assembly GCF_963515615.1). GTDB lineage: Bacteria > Bacillota > Bacilli > Lactobacillales > Aerococcaceae > Granulicatella. The sequence continues at coordinate 5,728 of NZ_CAUPZT010000014.1, forward strand.
AATATAAGATTTTGCTTCGTCTTTAGCAGTTTGAGAAATACGAGTTGAATCAGTACGCATATACGTAATTAAACCGACTGAACCTTGTCTTCCTAGCGATACCCCTTCATACAATTGTTGAGCAACCATCATTGTTTTACGAGTTCTAAAGTTTAATTTATTGGAAGCATCTTGTTGCAAGCTACTTGTTGTAAATGGTGCAGCAGGATTTCTTCTTCTTTCTTTTTTCGTAACTTTTTGAACAGTAAATGGTGATTTTTCATCAATTTCTTTCAATACTTGATTCACTTCATCTTGAGATTTTAATTCAACTTTTTCAGCAGTTGTTCCATAATAACTAGCTGAAAATTTCTTTGTTGATTTTTGGAAAGTCGCATCTAAAGTCCAATATTCTTCTGGAACAAAAGATTGAATTTCTCTTTCTCGATCGATAATTAATTTTACAGCGATACTTTGTACACGACCAGCACTTAAGCCTTTTTTAACTTTTTTCCATAAAATTGGAGAAATTGTATATCCTACTAGGCGGTCTAAAATACGTCGAGCTTGTTGTGCATCAACTAAATCCATATCTAAATTTCTTGGATTTTTAAAGGCTTCTTTTACAGCATCCTTTGTAATCTCATTAAATTCTACACGAATCGGTTTAGTCGTATCTAATCCTAATAAATGTGCTAAATGCCATGAAATAGCTTCCCCTTCTCTATCCGGGTCACTTGCAAGGTAAACAGCATCGGCTTTACTCGCCTCTTTTTTCAAAGATTTGATTAAATCCCCTTTTCCACGAATAGAAATATAATGAGGCTGATACTGATTTTCAATATCAATTCCCATTTTACTTTTCGGTAAATCACGTAAGTGACCTTTACTTGCCACTACTTTAAAATTTTTCCCTAAATATCTTTCAATTGTTTTCGCTTTTGTTGGTGATTCGACAATCACCAAGTTTTTCTTAACCATATCGAAACTCCCTTCACAGAAGTATATGCTTGTTTTCAATAATCGTTATTCATCATAGCGAACGAAAGTTTGTTTGTCAAATCAAAAAACTAAACTATTTAAAATTTTATAGAAAATAATGAAGAGAATCTAAAATATCATTCGCATTTCTTATCGGAAATGCTCCAGCAGTAATCAGTTCATTTGTCCCTTTTGAATATTCACTTGTAATATTACCAGGCAAAGCAAATACTTGACGATTTTCACTTAAAGCAACATTAGCCGTAATTAAACTTCCACTATGCAGTTTCGCTTCAATCACGCATAATCCATGGCTTAATCCTGCAATGATTCGATTTCGATAAGGAAAATGAAATTTTAAAGGTGGACTATCTAATGGATATTCAGACAGTATTAGTCCTTTTTTCCCTATTGCATCATATAAACTTTGATTTTCCTTAGGATAGCAAATATTAATGCCATTTCCAATAACCGCAATCGTTTCACCATTTAAATCTAACGTAAGTTGATGTGCTAAACTATCTACTCCTCTGGCTAGTCCACTAATAATAGATACTTTTCTTTCAAGTATATCGGGTAGTAAATATTCTAACGCTTCTTTGCTATATTCTGTATGATTTCTTGCTCCAACAATTCCTATGGATAAACGATTAAATAACTCCAATCGTCCTTTATAAAATAACACAATTGGTGGCAAATAAATTTCTTTTAAACGTTTTGGATACAAAGCATCTTCGTACATCAAAAAATGTATCCCTTCTTTTCGATACTGTAATTCCAAACTGGCAAAATCTGTATTCCTTAGCCAATCAATCTCTTCTAAACTTAATTCCTGATGAATTGCTTCTAGTGTAAAAGTACCTTCTGTCCATTCATTTTGACATAAATGTTGATACAACTCCCATCTTTGTTGACTACTCCCTTTATCCCTCATTGCTAGAGCAATCATTAATGTTCGTCTTGTCCATTCCATAAAAATAACCTTCTTTCTCGAAATAACATTTCTACTTGTTATATACGAAAAAAAAGGATAAAAATATTTTTTTATTGTAAAAAATCTTTAATTGGAGCAAAAGTTTTTCGATGAATTGGACAAATTCCTTTTGTATGTAATCCTTCCAAGTGTTTTGGCGTTCCATAACCTGCATTATTAGAAAAATCATAGCCAGGATATAATTCATCAAATTCTTGCATCATTTGATCACGTACTTGTTTTGCAACAATACTAGCTGCTGCAATCGATATACTCTTGGCATCTCCTTTAATGATGCCAATTTGAGGTGTATTCACATCAATTTTCATCGCATCAATTAATAAATAATCCGGTTGAATCTTTAATTCACTAACTGCTTGTTGCATTGCTAAACGACTAGCTTGATAAATATTGACTTGGTCAATAATATCTGCATCCACAATTCCAATACCAATGGCAATAGCTTTTTCTTGAATGAGTCGATAAATTTCTTCTCGTTTAGAAGCAGATAATTTTTTGGAATCATCAAATCCTAAATCTTCAATATTTTTCGGTAAAATAACTGCTGCAGCTACTACAGGCCCTGCTAATGGACCACGTCCCACTTCATCAACACCTGCAATAAAACTAGCACCTTCTTGATAAGCTAATCTCTCATAATATTGCATCTCAATAAAATGTTCTGCACGTTTTTGTTCTTTTTCAATTCTTTTTTGACACGATTTGAGGGCTGTTTGTACTCCTTTTCTCATATCTAAACTTAATTGTTGAAACATGGGATCTTCAATAGTATGAATGGAACTTAGGATTTCTTTAATCTGACTAATGGTATATTTTTCAGTCATTTTATACACCTTCCAAACTAATTGGTGCAGTATCTAATGTATATCGACCTAATTTACCACCACGAATGTCAAAAATAATACGCTCACTTGCACGTTCGTAATCATCTTTGAATCCTAACTTTTTCGTAATGAGTAATAATAAATCCACATCAGATAATTCTAAATCAGATTCACTTAACCCATAAGGCTTTCTTAAAGCATCTGTATAGTAAGTTCTAAAAATATTAATCGCAAATAACGCCACATCATCCATATGTAATAAAGAATCTTTAATAGCTCCTGTTACAGCTAATTTATTCCCAATCTCTTGATTATCAAATTTTGGCCATAAAATACCAGGCGTATCTAATAACTCAAAATCATTACCAATTTTTAACCAACGTTGTCCTTTCGTAACTCCAGGACGATTCGCGGTTTCAGCTTGATTTTTTTGAATCATTCGATTAATAAATGTTGATTTTCCAACGTTTGGAATTCCTAAGACCATTAAACGAATCGGACGAGGACGAACGCCTTTTGCGGCTAATTTTTCAAATTCTTCAGCCATCAATGCTTTAATCGCTGCTTTTACTTGATTCAAGCCCTTACCATCTTTAGCTTCAACTGTTAAAACTTCAATACCTTCTTCTTGATAATAGTTCATCCATTTCTTTGTTTGAATAGGATCGGCTAAATCCGTTTTATTTAATAGCATTAATTGTTTCTTTTGTCCTTTAATCTCATTTACGATTGGATTACGACTTGATTCCGGGATACGTGCATCCACTAATTCAATTACAACATCTACTAACTTTAGTTTTTCAATTGCTTCTCTTTTAGCTTTTGCCATATGTCCAGGATACCATTGTATCGTTGCCATCAATTTCACCCTTTCTTACTACTTGTAACTTTATTCTGAATTATTTTAACATACTCCTTTTTTATTTCAAAATTATTCATAGTCACAAGCGAACTTTTAGTGTATAATCACAATACTATTTTTATTTTGAAAGGAAGAAAATATGAAAAAATTGATTCAACTAATCGATAAGTTCGATGGACCTCAATCAACATTAAGTAATGAAGAATTTTTTATTCGTGAAAAACTATTACTATATCTAAAACTATTTTGGATATTTTCCATTGTTATTTTTGTCTTATTAGGCATCATCGTCAGTATTTCTTATTTCTTCTATTTCTTTTATTATGCCATTATTTTATGGATAATTACGAAAGTGTTAGATGTGTTGCTATATTTTTACTTGAAAAATAAATGATACGCTTATTAAGGTTCAATTATTCCATTAAATAATTGTTCGCACTTTTCTTCTATTAAGGCTTTATTGACTAATTTTTCTATCCATTCTTTAGGAATGGATTCAAAAGAATATTTAGCTCCAGCTAGTGTACCTGTAATGGCAGCAATTGTGTCTGTATCTTCTCCAAGATTAACGGCTTTTAAAACAGCATCTTTAAAACTATTCGTTGTTCCTACACACCATAAACAAGCTTTCAGTGTGTCCACCACATAACCTGTAGATTTGATTTCCTCACGGCTTTTATGATAAAATTCTTCATCAAAAATTTCCTTAAAATGATTTTCATATTCTTCCCAGTACTCAGAATTTTGGCTAAATATTTCTTCTAATTTTATTTGAACGGAATCTAATACTTCTGGAAGTGAGTCATTAAATAGCATATCTTTTAATAGAAAAAGATAGATAATCGAGGCAACAATAGACCTTGGATGCCCATGAGTTACTGTCGTATATTTTTTAATGACTTTAACTTGATTTATTAGATTAAAATTTTTCAACAATAGAAAAACTAAAGGAGAAATTCTCATTAAAGCTCCATTACCATTAGACCTCTCATCTTTCCCACCACACACTTCTGGTGAAATCCCTGATAAATATCTCTCAATAGCTTCATTTGTTGCAATACCTATATCAAAAAAATATCCAAAAGGTGTTAAATAGCCATCACGATAAGATACAAATTTATCCATTAAGATACTTAAATCTGATTTTTCACCTAAATGTTCCATTAAGGCTAATGTCAATGAAGTATCATCAGACCATGTTCCAGGAGGTTGGTTATAAGTTCCATAACCTACCATATCTGTAATGCTATAAGTATCTCTTTTTTCAAACTCCACTGGAACTCCTAACGCATCTCCAACAACAAGACCATAAATAACAGCTGAAATCATCGTTCTTAACGATTCTAGATTCTCCTGTTTATCCATACAATTGGATCCTCCTTTTACCCTATTATAACATAAATAAAAAGCCTTGAAGTGAGCTATCCTACTCCTTCAAGACTTCCTAATATTGATTATCCCATTGTTGCTTTAAATTTAACTTTCTTAATTTTAAAATCAATTCCCTTTTCTTGAATTGTCTTTTTAAAATCTTGAACAAAAACACGAGCATCATTATCAATTTGAATATAAAGCTCGTAACCTTCCTCAGCTTTCTTTACTTCTACATTGGAAGATTGATATTGTTTTAAATTACAGTGACGATGAATATCATGTATAACATTTAAGTGACTAATGATACCAGTAATATTTAATTGATACATTTGTCGATTCACACTAATTTTACGATGCGTTAATAATTGAACAATTACTACAACTGCACAACACGCACTTCCAAAGAACCAGAAGCCTCCACCTATTGCCATTCCAATCCCAGAAGTTGCCCATAAACCAGCAGCAGTTGTTACACCACTAACACGCATATCACGCATATAGATAATACCACCACCGATAAAACTGATACCACTAACTACTTGAGCAGCAATACGAGTAGTATCTGCTGCGTCAGGAGTTTCCCAAAAAGCTTCTTTGGAAACAATCATCATTAAAGCAGAAGCTAGTGCAACAATGACATGGGTTTTCACCCCAGCCTGTTTATTACGTGATTTACGTTCATAACCAATCGCCCATCCGCATAAACATGCAATAATAATGGATAAAAAATGACGTAATTCTAACAAAGCATCAAATTGATGTACAAATATTTGATCCATTTAACTTCTCCTTTGTCTACTAAATACCATTCCCATAGAATGTATTCAATCGTATAATTTTTCAAAGAAAAAGTCAAGCTGAACGCTGTGGGTGACATAATATTTTAGCTTTTTTACATGGATTTAACCACCAATACTTTGATATTTCTTTAGCCCTTGTTTCCAAAAGAATTGATAAACTAAATAAAAAATAATCCATCCTGAACTAACATTCATTAATGTTTCTAAAGTAAATCGATTAGTACTTAGTAATAACTCATGTACAGGAAAATATCCTATAAAACTAAATGGTATAATCATTAATACAGCTTTTAACCATTGAGGATAAATTGAAATTGGATAATTGGCAAGTTGAGAAACTTCCCAAAAAATACTTTTAAGCCCATCATTTGATACCCACCAAAATGCAGTAGTACTTAAAAATAAATAAATAGTATATCTAACAAAAATAGAAGAAAGTATAAAGAAAAATAATTTAATAAAGAAGATAACTGTCCATAAGCCAGATATTTGAGTGATTGATCCTATTAATAACAATAAAGCTACTACCGTTTCAAATACAGATTCTTCATCTAGTTGAAAAATAATAAATTGAAATAAAATATTTAAGGGTCTTACTAAGAAAATATCTAACTCTCCACTTTGAATCATATATGGAATTTCAAGTACAGTTACAAAGAAAATCTCCCATAACGCATTTACTAACATCAAGTAAGAATAAAAAAATAACACTTCGTATCCACTAAACTCACCTAAAAATCCTGTATTCATAACAATAATATAAAGAACAAATAAGGTTGAAATTGTTTCTAAAAAAAAGCCCATATTTCCTAAAATAAAATCAATAGGATACATCATTATTCGTTTGATATCCATTCTTATAAATTCAGTATAAATTTTTCTATAAAATTTTAACGAACGAATCATTATGTTACCCTCCCATAATTTCAAGTTTTGAGTAGACTCTTTTTTGTACAATGAATAAAACTAAGAGAAAGAAAAGAATCCAACAGAATTGAATTAAAAGTGCAGTCGTATAAGAAAATAATTGACTTCCACTTAATATTGCACTAGGAAAATATTGTAATGCAACAAAAGGCAGTTTTAATACAATTAATCTTAAGGGTTCAGGATAAATATCTATCGGTAAAACTCCCCCTCCAAGTAATAATATTAAGCCAGAAATTAAACTTTTAGTTCCATTTATACTAATTAAATACGGAGAAAGTAATCCTATAATATGACCAATAATTAATGAAAGTATCCAACTAAAACATAAAGAAAGTAATGCCAACAAAAGAACACCATTCACAGTTATGAGATTTATTTTGAAAAAAATAATATAAATAACCCAAATTGGAATAATTCGATAAATAATTTTATAAAAACTATTTCCAATTTGAATAGAGGAATTGACTAGAAACAGCATTTGTGGACGCTGTAAATAATTAGCTATTGTTCCCTTTAAAATAATATGATTCATAAAATCAGCTGAAGAAAATAAAGGTAATAAAGACGATAATGTTAAAGCAAACATAGAATAAATAATAATTTGTTGTGTATTCATTCCATTCGTTTTTTCAACATATGTCCAAATATAATATTGAATTACAATAGCGATAAATGTACTCATAATCGTCATGACATTATTCATGCGATATTTTTTACTAGACTTAAACTGGTAAAGTATGTATGCTAATAAACCTTTCATTCTAACACCCTCTTTACCGTCATTAATTCAGATAAACTTAAATGAACAACTTCTAACTTATCAGCATGATAATTATTTTGAATAAATTCAATAGCTAATTCTTCTGAAATTTCACGAGTATCAAAAAAATATTCAGTAGAAAAAATATTCTTTGCTAATACTTTTATAGTTGAATTCTCTATCAATTCATGCTGTCCTTGTTCGTGATAAATGATAACTTTTTTCAAATAAGAATATTGGTTTTTAAACTCATCAATACTTCCTTGATATGCATTGATGCCTTTGTTCAGAATAATAATTCTTTGACAAACTTTCTCAATCTCTTGAAAGTCATGACTGGTAATCATGAATGTCGTATTTTTTTGCTCATTAACTTTTAAAATAATTTCCATCATTTTTTGTTTTGTTTGAACATCAATACCAATTGTAGGTTCATCTAAAATGACTAACTTAGGAGAATGAAGCAAAGCACAAACAAATTCTCCACGCATACGTTGTCCTAAAGAAAGTTCTCGTACTGGTTGATTAATATATGCTCTTACCTCTAATTCATTTATTAACCATTCTAACCATTTATCATCTTCAACAGAGGTTTTAGAATAAATTTTTTGTAAAAATTTGAAAGAATCTAACAATGGTAAATCCCACCAGAGATGAGATTTCTGTCCAAACATAACTCCAATTTCAGAAGCATTTTTTCGACGATTCTTGAACGAATCTTTTTCAAAAACTGTTACATTACCAGAATCTGCAGGGATAATTCCTAATAACATCTTTATTGTCGTAGATTTTCCAGCACCATTCTCACCAATATAACCAACAATTTCCCCTTCGTTAATTTCTAAATTTAAATCATGAATAACTGTTTTCTTTGCCTTTTTTGTAAATAATTTTTCTGTAAAAGACTTTTTTAATTGTATATCTGAATCTATATATTCTTTATATACATTTTCAAAACGAATCATACTCTTCTCCATATATCATAAATAAAATTTTATCCGTACAGGCACTCTATGCACACACCACCAAAGACTTCTCATAGTAGTAATGATATGAGACTCGCAAATGCGAGGCTGCTTCCGTCCCTTACTACTATTTTAGAAGTCACTATACAACATCATAAACGAAGAGGCTCTCTATGCTCCACACCCCAATGACTTCTCATAGTAGTAATGATAAAAGTATCCTAATAGGATACTTTTATTGGGGAAATTTGAGACCCTAGGCTCAAATTTTAGGAATGAGACTTGCAAGTGCAAGGCTGCTTCCGTCCCTTACTACTATATTTGAAGTCATTACAAAAACTAAAGTTACTTTTTGAAGAAATTCCTCATCGTAAACAATGGTTTACTACGTACAATATTTTCTTCTCCAACAAATGTACGCATTTCTTTTAAACATTTACCCGCATTTTTTACAACAAAATTAAAAGAACCAGCAGATTTCGTATCAATAAAGAAACCACGAATATAACGATCCTTAAAGAAAATTTGCGCACGTACCTTTTCAATCTCATTCCAAGGAATTTGAATATAATCCTCCGGATTTTTTTCATTATAAAACTCAAAAGCTCTATCCCCAACAAGAATATCACCATGCTTATTTCCAATCCAACCAACAAATGCATTTGCTTTCGTTGTATAAATAACTTTTGTATTTAATGACTGTGCCATACCATTCTCCTTTTTTACTAAACTGATAAATCTATTTTACCATAAAACAAAAAAAGATGAACAGACATTTAAATCTGTTCATCTCAAAATCGTAACTTATTACATAATTCCTGTTACACGACCAAGAATACCTAATGCAAATAATGCAAAAATAATTAAAATTGGACTTACTTTACGTTTTAATAACCACATACATGCGAATGTTAATAATAAAGCAGCGAAACCTGGAATTAATTGGTTTAAGTTGTCTTGTAATGTAGTAACTTTTTCAGGAGATAATGATGTACCACCTGCTAATGCAGATAAGATTTTTTGTAATGTTGAACCATCAACAGCTCCATCAGGGAATTGAATGTATGCTCCTTCAGATAATTTAGCACGAGCAACCACTAATGGGAAGTTAATAGATGTCCAACGTTGAACTAAAATCCCCATTACGAACATCCCTAAGATTGAAGCACCTTTAGTGATTGTTTGTAAAATACCACCTGATAAGTCACTTGTAATTTCAGAACCTTTTTGATATCCAATTTCTTGTGTATACCATAAGAAACCGATACGGATTAAGTTCCAAGCAATAAAGAAGAATAATGGTGCAATTAATGAACCACCAGTTGCCAATGAAGCAGCAATTGCTCCAAGGATTGGACGAACTGTAAACCAGAATACTGGATCCCCAATACCTGCTAAAGGTCCCATCATACCAACTTTAACCCCTTGAATTGCAGCATCATCGATATCTGCTCCATTTGCTTTTTCTTCTTCAAGAGCTAATGTTACCCCAAGAATTGGAGCAGCAATATATGGGTGAGTATTAAAGAACTCTAAGTGACGTTTTAAAGCATCACTTGCATCTTGTTTGTTAGGGTATAATTTTTTAAGTGCTGGGATTAATGAGAATGCCCAACCACCATTTTGCATACGCTCATAGTTCCATGAACCTTGAAGGAACTGAGAACGTAACATAACGCTAATACGATCGCTTTTCGTTAATGAAACTTTTTTCTCTGACATATCTGTTCCTCCATTCTAGTAATCATTTAAAATATCACCAAGTGGGTCTCCTGAACCAGTATTTGATCCTGAACCACCTGAGTTATTTTTTTGTAAGTTTAAGTAAATGATAGCAATTGCTAAACCGATAATACCTGTTGCAATTAATGTTAATTCTTTAATTGGTGCTAATGCAAAACCTAAGAAGAAGAATGGCCATACTTCTTTAGTTGCCATTAAGTTAATAACCATTGCATAACCTACAGCTACTACCATTCCCCCACCAACAGTCATACCACCAGTAAACCATGCTGGTAATGAACCTAAAGCAGTTTGTACTGCTGCAGAAGGGATGAATAATAAAGCTCCTGCTGGAATTGCAATACGTAAACCTTGTGTAGCTAAAGCTACATAGTGCCAAAATTCAACACCACGGAAGTTTCCTTGTTCTGCTGCTCTATCAGCTTGGTGAACAAGTACAACAGATAATGTACGAACAAACATAGTTGTTACTAAACCAACAGTTGCTAGAGTGATAGCTGCTGCAATCGCAATGTTACGACCTTCTGTAGAGAAGTCACCGGCTTTTACATAAATAATGGCAGATGCTACTGAAGCTAACGCTGCATCGGGAGCAACCGCTGCACCGATATTAGCCCAACCTAAAGCTAATAATTGTAAAGCTCCACCTAAAATAATACATTCAGTTAAATGTCCTGTTGCTAATCCAATTAATGAACATGCAATAATTGGTTGATGGAATTGGAATTGGTCTAAAATACTTTCCATACCAGCTAAAAAGGCAACAACTAGGACTGCAATAATTGCTACAATATTAAAATCCATAATGACCTCCTATTAAATGCTTAATCCTTCGCCAGCTTTTGCAGCGATTAATTTGAATAAATCAGAAGGAGAATCTCCTGATACTTTTCTAACATCGAATTTTACGCCTAAATCACGTAATTTTTTATACGTATCAACATCTGCTTGGTCAACAGATAATACATTATTAATTTGAATTTTTCCAACTGAATGGGCCATAGAACCAATATTCAATTCTGGAATTTCTACACCTTTTTCGATAACTGCTAAAGCATCTTGTGGATTTTCAAATAATAATAATGCTTTTGTATCTCCAAAACGTGGATCGTTATATACTTGAACTAATTTATCCAATGGGATAACGTGAGCACGTACTCCAGGAGGAGCTGCTTGTTCAATTAATTTTTTACGTAAATCGTCTTTTGATACTGAATCAGAAACAACGATAATACGGTTTGGATTTGTTGCTTTAGTCCAGTTTGTCGCAACTTGTCCATGAAGTAAACGAGTATCAATACGAGCTAATACAAACTTAATTTTTCCATCCCCTAAAACTGTTCCTTCTGGAATAGCACCTTTTGATTCAACCGTTTGTTTTTCAGATACTTCTTCTTTCTTTTGCAATTCTTCAGGGCGAACTTTTACCCCATCAATTGCAGTTGGAGCAATCGCTTGCGCAATTTCGTGAGCAGTGTTCATTGATAAACGACTCGCATACGCTTCGATTAGCATTGGTAAGTTTAATCCAGCGACAATCGCACGATGTTCTGGAGCTTCTTCAAACAATTTATTTGCTTGATTGAATGGACTACCGCCCCATAAATCGACTAAGAATAAGATTTCTTCTGAATCAACTTTTGCAATGGCTTCTTGCAATTTTCTTTGCAAATCCTCTGGGCCTTCACTTGGCAAAAATACAACAGATTCAACTTTTTCTTGTTCACCAAAAATCATTGAACCAGATTGCTTAATACCTGCAGCGAATTCACCATGGCTTGCAATAATAATTCCAACCATAAGATATCCTCCTATAATATAATATTTAGTGTATACAGTTTTACACTAACAGGAGTGTATCATTTATTTTTCTATTTGTAAACGAAAACAAATTGGATATAACATTAAAGTATTTTTATGCTATATTTTACCCTTTAATTATTACGAAATTATTCCACAAAAAGAAAAAACTGGATGTTATAAATCCAGTTTTATTACTTTTATTCCGTATAAAGATAAGAATAATTTTTTTGTCCACCAAATTGATTCATTGGCCAAATGGTAAAAACAGCTTTTCCTTCAATAGCCTTTCGATCTATCAGTCCAATCATTCGGCTATCTCTTGAAACCCCTCTATTGTCACCCATTACAAAATATTTTCCTTCAGGAATCTTTGTTTCGCCAATTAAACTTTGTAATGTAAAGTCATCAATAAAAACCGTCTGTTTTTGTAATGCCTCTGTATTAATAAAAGGTTGTTCAATTTTTTTACCGTTGATATAAAGAACACCTTGTTTCATTTCTAATGTATCACCAGGCATTCCAATAACACGTTTAATATATTCAACATTTTCATCCGGAGCTTTTAATACGACCACATCAAAGCGATTAATATCTCCTATTTTGGATAAAATCATACGATCTCCATTATGTAATGTTGGATACATAGAAGCCCCACTAACTGTAAAAGGTCTTCCTAAGAAAATATAAACTGCCCCAACTATAATGAAAGCTACAATAAAAGACCATATCCATGACCAAATAATGGATAGTATAGATGGTTTTGAATAATATTCTTCTTGTTCCATTACTATTCCTCCTTATTATTCAGAGTATAAATAAGAATAATCCGTTTGACCACCAATTCGATTATACGGCCAAATCGTAAAGACTGCTTTTCCTTCGATTGCCGTTCTATCAATAAAGCCTATCATACGACTATCTCTTGATACACCACGATTATCTCCCATTACAAAATATTTTCCTTCAGGAACTTTTGATTCTCCCGTTAATTCTTGTAAAGTAAAATCATCAATATAGACTGTCTTGTTGATTAATATTTCTTTATTAATAAACGGTTGTTCAACTACTTGTCCATTAATGTATAATTTTCCTTCTTTTACTTCAATGGTATCTCCAGGCATTCCGATTACTCGTTTAATATACTCTTTATCTTGATCAGGAGCATGTAATACAACTACATCAAAACGATTGATTTTCCCTAATTTTGACATAAACATACGGTCAGAATTATGTAATGTAGGATACATTGATTGACCACTTACCGTAAAAGGTTTGCCAACAAAGATAAATAACAATGCTAGAATGGCAAAGGACACGGCAAAAGAGCCTAACCAACTAATTATTTCTTCCCATATTGTAGGTTTAGGAAGTTTTCTTTTACGCATATTACGTGGAATAAATGAACTTACTTCTTCCATGGAAAAACCTCCATTCTATTTTAGTAATTCTTTCGCAGCTTGATACTGTGTATCATTTTGTTGAATTAATTGTCTAACACTATTCATCAATTTCTGTGCTGTCTCTTCATCTACTTCTCCTGTTGCAGTTAATCCTTCTTTTTGTTGATAAGATTTTACTGCATCTTGAGTAGCAGCATCAAAATAACCGTCCGCTGTAACTGAGTATCCTAATCCTTTTAGAATTGTTTCAACAGAAAGAACATTTTGAGAGACTGAACCTACTTTTAACGTTTCTCTTGCATCAATAATTTTCAAGAATGCATAATCCGGTAAATTTACTTCTTTTGTTGGAGTTACCCCTTCTTTATGAATCCAATTTCCATTTGGAGTTAACCATTTAGCATTTGTATATTTTAACTCACTTTTATCCGAAATATCGATTACACTTTGAACAGTTCCTTTACCATAAGTTTTTGTTCCTACAATTTGTGCTCCAGCACCTTCTTTTAGCGCTGCAGCGAGAATTTCAGAAGCACTAGCACTTCCTTCGTTTACTAGTAGGACATAAGGTTGAGTAATTTTAAATTTTCCAATATCAGAAGAAGCTTTGTAAATCTTCTTCTCCCCAAATCTGTCCTCTACTTGAACGATTGGTTCACCATCTTTTAAGAACATATTAGCTACTTTATATGCTTGATCTAATAATCCGCCAGGATTGTATCGAACATCGAATACAAATGCTTTAGCACCTTTATTCGTTAGATCTTTCACCGCTTTTTCTAATTCTTCAGCAGTATTTTTCGCAAAACTAGTAATGCGAACATGACCAATGATTGCATCTTCTTTATCTAACTCAGCTTTTACAGTATTAATCGCAATGCTAGCTCTAGTTAATTTAACTTCTAAAGAAGTACCAGCACGTTCTATTGTTAGAACAACATCTGTTCCAACTTCACCACGTACTTTCTTCACAACTTCAGAAATAGTTTTCCCAGTCATATCTTCGCCATCAACTTTTGTAATGACATCATCAGCTTGAAGTCCCACTTGTTGAGAAGGACTTCCTTCCATAGTAGTACTAATGACAACACGGCTTTGATCGGATTTTAATTCAGCTCCTATTCCACCAAAGGATCCATTAACCGTTTCATCTAATTGAGCTGTCTCATCATTTACTAAATAAGTGGTATAAGGATCTCCAACTGATTCAGCCATCCCTTTAATAGCCCCTTGAATTAATTGTTCACTTGTAACATCTTTATCTAAATAATTTTGTTTTATATAATAAAATACTTTCTCAATTTGAAACAATTCACTTTTAGTAAATGCATGTACTTGAGCTTGGTTCCCAATTAGTTTTGGCAACTGTGTCCAAATGATACCAATCGTTAATCCTACAGAAACGATGATTGTTGCAATAATCGAAACAATAAAAACCCATAGCCGTATTCCTTTTTTAGGAGTTTGTACGACTTTTTCTTGATTTTCTTCCATATTTTTACCTACTTATTCACCATGATGAACTGTTTCTAAAGCAATTTCCATCATTTCATTAAATGTTTTTTCACGCTCTTCAGCTGTTGTTTCTTCACCTGTTAAAATATGGTCACTAATCGTTACAATTGCTAGAGCTTGTTTTTTATGTTGAGCTGCTAATGCATATAAACCGGCAGCTTCCATTTCAATGGCAAGTACGCCGTATTCTTGTAATTTTTGTTTGTTTAATTCAGCATTATAGAAACGATCTGAAGATAAAATATTTCCAACGTGTACAGTTGCGCCACGTTCTTTTGCTAAATGATAAGCTTTATCTAATAATTCAAATGATGCTAATGGAGCAAAGTTAACTTGTCCTTGGAAAATATTTGTGATAATCGATGAATCCGTTGTAGCTCCTTGAGCTAATACAATATCACGAACATTTACATCCGGTTGAATAGAACCAGCTGAACCAATACGGATAATCTTTTCAACACCAAATTCAGTATATAATTCCTTGGCATAAATCATCATTGAAGGAATACCCATTCCACTACCTTGAACAGATACTCGTTGTCCTTTGTATAAACCTGTATATCCAAACATATTTCTTACGCTATTATATTGTTCTACATCTGTTAAATAATGTTCCGCAATGTATTTTGCACGAAGTGGATCTCCTGGCATTAAAACAACCTCTGCGATTTGTCCTTTTATTGCATTAATATGTACACTCATGTGTGATCTCCTAACTGTCTTATAGACTTTTAAATTTTTCTTACTGTAGATATTCTACTATATTGTCATTAGAAATTGAAATAGAAAAAATAAATTCATTTGTTTTTAAATTAATTTTTTTTGCTTTAATCGTATTTCCTTCATGAAGTCCCGATAAATTTAGTAGAAAATACTGATTTTCCGTATTTAATTGAAACCATTCAGGAAACTCCATTTGTTGTAATCTACCTAATGCTAAAAATACTGGTAACGAGAAACCTCTTAATTGAACAGACTGTATTTTTAATTGTATAGCTCCTTCTTCGGTTACATATGGTACAGTCGTCATTTTATAAGGAACAGTAACCCCTAATGCTGTAGCATCACCAGTAATTTGAATGACTGAATCATTCATCACAAAGTTTGGAAAACTTGGATTTTCTATTTGATTCTTTTTCGTAACAATCTCTAAAATATTTTGAATTTCCGTTTTACTTAAAGTTACTTCCATCCAATTCTCTCCTTGCTCTAAAATTTGCGTTGTTGAAACTTGATGTTTAGTTCGGCTAGGAATTAATGAAGCAATCATTACGAATAAATTGATTGCTATTAAAGCAAAAAAAGCGATTTTCCAGTAATTCCTTTTCTTTTTAGTTCTTCTTAATAGTGTCATTCTATCACCTCTTTCATCTCATTACAGCAATTGATATAAAATCTTAATCTAATCTTCTAAAAGAAACGCTTGGAATACATTATTTCCTAAAAACTTTCCTTTATGAGTTAACGCAATTCCGTCTGTTGTTAATTGGATCAATTCCTGTTCTAACAGTTCCTCAATAATTTCTTGATAAATATCATTGATATTTCTTCCAAATCTTCTTTTAAATTCCTGGTTTGAAACACCTGATATTTTTCTTAATCCTAAAAACATAAATTCTTCGATTTGAGATTTTTTACTTAGTAGATCCTTTTGTAAAATTGGAAGTTGAGAATTCCGTAATGGTTCTAAATAATGTTGAATGGGACCACAATTTTGATAGCGTTCTTGATTTAAATAACCATGAGCACCAGCACCAAATCCTAAATACTCATCTGCTTTCCAATAATGTAAATTATGCCTTGATTCAAAACCTGGAAGTGCATAATTACTAATTTCGTAATGATGCCGTCCAAAACTTTCCATAGAATCCATGGCTAATTGAAACATATCTGCTTCTTCATCTTGTGTTGGCAAAGGAAGTTTCCCTTGTCTCATTAAATTATAAAAAACGGTCTTTTGTTCTAAAATTAATGAATAAATCGAATAATGTGGTAAATCTAAATCCATTGCTATTTTTAAACTATCTTCGAAATCTTGAATCGTTTGTTGAGGAAGTCTAAAAATTAAATCAATACTGATATTCTCAAATCCAAGTTTTCGAGCATTTCCTATGCTTTCTAAAACTGTCTTTTTACTATGTTTTCGTCCAATTTTTTTTAATAATTCATCATTAAAAGATTGAACTCCCATACTAATACGGTTAACCCCATATTCTTTCATCACTTCTAACCGTTCCATTTGCCCATCATCTGGATTTAATTCCATTGTAAATTCGCAATTCTTCTCTAATGGTAAATAGCGATGAATACCTTCAAATAAAGTTGCTAATTGCGTTGGCGTTAAAGTTGATGGTGTTCCTCCCCCGATATATAAAGTCTCTAAAGGAGAGATTGGGTGAGAGTCTGCTCGTAATTGCATTTCTCTTACTAATAAATCAACATATTCATCAACCGGTTGCCCCTCAATAAATACCTTATTAAAATCGCAATAATAGCAAATATGAGAACAAAATGGAATATGAATATAAGCTGCTCTTACTGCGTTCATTTGTTTCTCCTTATTCTTTTGGTTTATTTTCCCGAATTTGTTGAATCACTGCTTCATCTGGGGTGATATATGTATTTTGTTGTCCTTCATACACAACAAATCCTGGCTTAGATCCATTTGGCTTTCTAATTTTTGAAACAGAAACATAGTCCACAGGAACAGTTGCTGAATGACGATATTTAGAATAGTAAGCTGCTAACATCGCTGCTTGCCCTATTGTTTCATCGCTTGGACTTGCCGATTCTACAATGACGTGTGATCCAGGAATATTTTGGGCATGTAACCATAAATATTCTTTTTTGGCTTGTTTTAACGTTAAGGTATCATTTTGTAAATTATTTCTACCCACTAAAATTCTTGTTCCATCATTTGAGTAAAAAACATATGGTTTTGAAGGTTTCACTTTCTGTTTTCCTTTTTTCATAGCAGAACGTTTTAAATACCCACTTGCTACTAATTCTTCGCGAATAATTTCTAAGTTTTGCACATCTGCTTCTTCAATTTGATATAGAACTTGTTCTAAATATTGAATTTCTTGATGAGTAACTTCCTGTTGTTTTTCAATATGTTCAATTGAATTTCTTAATTTTTGATATTTTTTAAAATAAGCTTGCGCATTTTGAGAAGGTGTCAACCATGTAGATAATTGAATCGTCAGTAATTCATTATTATCGTAATAATTCTCCACTTTAATTTCAGTTTGACCTTTTTCTATTTGGTACAGGCAAGTATTTAATAACTCCCCTTTAATACGGTATTGTTCAGCTTTCTCACTCTTTTGTAAATCTTCTTCAAATTTAACCAATTTTTCTCGATTTTTTTTCAATTCTGATTTCAACATTTGAAGTAAATTACCTGCCAACTGTTGAATTTTTTCTTCCTGAACTTTATGAACATAATAAGCTGTTAATAATTCAGACAATGTTTCAAACGATTGATTTTCAGCATTTTGGAAGGAATAATATGGACAAACTGTGAAATAGCTTTTTCCATTCGAAAGTTTTGCTAATGTAGGTGTTGGCTTCTCATTATTTTGTTCTAAAAACTTCCATAAACTTTCAGCAATCGTCTCATCAAACATCATGGAACGTTCAACAATTTCATTTGCTGTTAATGTACTCATCCCTTGAACAAGATTCATTAATGATTTTGCAAGAGAATCTTCTCCTAATCCCTTTGTTAATCTAGCATCTAGTTCAAATAACGTCATTTCAAATGGATTAAGTTTCGTTTGATGCGGAGGTAATTGATAAGTAGCCCCAGGTTGCAATGTACGGTAAGTATTTTGACTTAATGGAATTCGTTTTAAACAGTCAATTATTTGCTGACTTCTTCGATCTACTAAGAAAACATTACTATGTTTTCCCATCATTTCAAGTGTCAAACGCCATTTCGCTTCATCTCCAAGTTCATCCCTTGTATCCACATCTAAGTGAATAATACGGTCAGCACCAACTTGAGTAAAATCTTGAATAATCGCTCCTTCTAGGTATTTTCTTAAAATCATACAAAAATTAGGAGCAATTTCAGGGTTATCCCCTTTTTCTGTAATAAATTGGAAACGTGCCATCATGGGATGAGCACATAATAATAATAAATAATTTTTACGATTGGAGCGAATCGTTAATTGAATTTCATAAGGGAGGGGTTGATGAATTTTACTAATTCTCCCTCCAATAATTTCTTTAGAAACTTCATCCGTCATCCATTTTGTAAATAAACCATCAAATGTCATAAGTTCCTCCATATAGATAAAAAAATAGATTTGAATTTATCTAATTATAAATCCAAATCTATTATATTTTATTTCATCGTTAGATTAGATTTTACTGTTAAACTCTACTCTATTGTAACGATTTTTAGAGAATTTATCTACTGATATGATAAGAAAGCACAGACAATAAATACAAAGGGCTTTTCTAAAGTAGCTAAGGACGGCAGCAAACAGCTCTGCTGTTTCATACCTAAAAATTGAGCCTAAGGTCTCAATTTTTCCTGCACTATAAGCCCATCTGGCTTATAGTGCTAAAGCTACAGAGAAAAGCCATTTGTATTTTTACGGATGCTGATTAAATTTCGAAAAATAAAGGATTTTCTATTGTGGATTAAATATTTCAACTAATAATTTTTCAAACGCTTTTTGACTTTCAAATAGATTAATAGGAGTAAAATCATATTCCATGATGATAATATCATATGACTAGAAGACATTTCTGATATTTTGAAACTATTAGAAATAGTTTCAGAATAGATGTATGGTAATGCTACAGGAAATACACGTTCAATATAGGGGATAACTAATATTGGAAATAGCAATAAAATAGCTAACGCTGTCATTGAACTCTTAAAAAATAAAGTTAAATAATATGCAATTAAGAAACAAAAAACACTACTAAAAAGATAAGAGAAAAACTGTATTACGCTAACTTCTTTAATAGTTCCTTTAAAAATGAAGAAACTTACAATAACTAAAAATAATAGAATGGCTTGTAATACACAGTCTATCAACTCCATAATAATTATTTTTTGTGTACTGTTATTTTTGTTTCCCGTTAATAAATAGACGATTTTAGATTCTGAGTTCTCGACTTCCATAGAGCCATTTATCAGACCACCTATCATAAATAAATAAGATGCAATTACCAAAATTTGATTATTGGATAGTATAATATTATTATCATTGATTTCAAATGTTATCAAACTAAGAATACAGATAAATAAAGTAAGCAAGAACTGACTTAAAATTTGTATTTTCACCGTATTCAAACTATATTTTTTATACATAAGAGCATATATCATTTCATCCATGTTTCTTCTCCTTTTTATTGTTATACCAAGCTTTAATATACATCATTATAGTTACTATTGATGCTTGAGATAATAATAATAATAAACCATATGCTTCTGAAGGATTGTTATTTTCTACTCTTCCAAATGCGAATGACTTTGCACCTGTTAAAGGAAATAAATTTTCAAGCGTCGGAGAAACAATTCTCAATATACCTGATAAAGTTATAACAAGAATACTTACAATAATAATGACAGACGGA
This sequence comes from uncultured Granulicatella sp., assembly GCF_963515615.1. Classification (GTDB taxonomy): domain Bacteria; phylum Bacillota; class Bacilli; order Lactobacillales; family Aerococcaceae; genus Granulicatella. The sequence continues at coordinate 26,256 of NZ_CAUPZT010000014.1, forward strand.
ATAGGCTTTCTTGTTATCTTTACTAAAAACATTGAAAGCAATGTCAATGTTATGGAAAAGATAATAATTCTTAACGTTACTTCTAAAATAAGACCTAAGTTAAGATAACTTTGTAATGTTTCATCTAACATCATATAGAGCATTCCACTATTGATTAATGATAGAACAACCGTCAACGTACTGGATACAATTATTCCAGAGCAAATCTGACCTGTTAAAACCGTCTGCCATTTTGGTGTTAATAATTTAGTCAATGATTCCTGTCCAAATTTGTACTCCGTAGAGAGAATCAGTGCAAATAAAATTGGAAAAAATAGAATACTAGATTGGTAAGGTGAAGATAATATCGCATCTCTTACTGTTTGAAATCCTGTTAATTGACTTGTCGCATCTTCAAGTATAAGAATATCTGTATTCCCATTTGCTATCGCATTGATTACTTGAATATTTTGAAAGGTAAAAAATACACTAATTCCAATCACAATTGCTACTCCGCTCCAAAAGAGTGGCAATGAGAATATTTTGTATAATTCACTACGAATATTTTTCATAAAGTATACCCCCATCTAATTTTTAACAGATTTAAAATAGGCTTCCTCAAAAGAGCCATATTCTTCAAGAACATCTTTACTACTACCATCAATTACTATCTTACCATTTGATAATCCTACAATTTTATCTACTGTAAGTTCTAATTCATTCATATAATGACTTGTGATTAAAACTATTTTACCGCCTCTAACAAATTCTCTTAGAAACTCTCTAACCCATCTAATTCCATCTGGATCGAGTCCATTAATGGGTTCATCTAAAATAAGTATTTTAGGATTCGCTAAAATAGCCGTAGCCAGCCCCAGTCTTTGTTTCATTCCAAGAGAATAGTCTTTTATCCTTTTATTGCCAACATCCTGAAGACCAACTAATTTTAAACATTCTAAACATCTCTGCTTATCTATACCACTCGTTAAAGCAATCCATCTCAAGTGACTATAGGCTGTCCTTGTTGGATTAGGTTGAACACTATCTAGAAAAGCACCTACATATCTGAAGGGGTATTTACCTAATTCTTCATAATTTTTTCCATCAAAAGTTGCCCTGCCTTCGTCTGGTGAAACCAATCCTAGCAATATTTTTATTAAAGTTGACTTACCAGACCCATTTGGACCAATTAATGCTGTTATTTCTCCCTCTTTTGCCGTAAACGAAACTTCTGAAAGAACACTCTTACTACTAAAACCTTTGCTAATTTTCTCAAATTGTATCATTTATCTTTTCCACCTTTTACAAATATTTTTTTGAAACTTAATCTTTATAATTGGTATACCATCAAATGCCACCCATAAATGCCATCTATATTTCATGTTATACAAAATAATTATCAGAAAAATATCAGAAATTCTGATTTCTATAAAAGTTTTTTATTCTAGCTTATCCTATTGTCAGATATTAGTAATATAAGTAACAGAGTGAAAATAAAAAATCGCCAGCTTAAACAAGATGGCGAAAGTCCTTATCAATTCAAAAAGTAAAGATTTTAGTAGTTAAAAACTAGAAAGTTATGACTTTTCAAAACTAAATTTGCAAGATTTTTGGCATAAAATATTGAAAAACTAAAGGCTAGATTGGTATAGAAATAGTGACAAGAGCACCATTTTCAAAGTTACTCAACTTTACCTCTCCACCATGAATTTTCGCTACCCGATTAACAAATGCTAATCCAATACCGAAATGACTTCCTTGTTCTGATTTTGTTTCCTGATTATCAGGATAGAAAAGTAAGCCGTATTTCTCAAGTATATTCTCCGAAAATGAAGAATCACTATTCCAGATAGAAATGTAAAAATTATTATCTATTACCTGATATTCTACTCTTATGACTGGATAATTACTTGTGGAATGGTCAATCGCATTATTGATAATATTTAGAATAGCTCGTAGAAATAGGTTTAGATTAAGTGTTAAGTTAATAGAGATCGGTAGGCTATTTAAAAATTGGATTTTAGCCTTTTTGTCAGTACGTAACTTAATCTCTTGTTCAAATAATTCAACTAAGTAATCCGAGGAGAAACTCTCCCAATTGGAAGTATCATTATAGAATGTTTTAGAATAATTGATTAGCTGGTTAAAGTATTTATTAAGTTGTTGGCTAGCAAGTTCAATATCTCCTAAACATTGACCAATATTTCCAGTAATTTCCAAAGATTTTAAAAATTGAGCATTTCCTTGAATAATTGTTAAAGGTGTTTTCAAATCGTGCGCTGCAGCTGAGACTTGAAACATTAGTTCCTTTTTTTGCTGTTTTTCAGATTGAATCATTTTATTTATCGTTAACTGCATTTCCTGAATTTTTTGTCTTGTTTCAATTAGTTCAATTAAAGTTAACTTAGCTGAGGGTTGTTCATTTATATCCACCAGTAAACTTTGATTATAAACAATATTTGTTTCTTGCTTGATTTTTTCTAAAAGATTACTAATATTTTTAGCAATAATAGAAAATAAAATCAGACTAATATAAATCCAAGAAATCGTACTAAAATAGATGGTAAATGCCCCTGCATTTTTTTCAGTAATATTAGTAAATGCAGTAAATAACATTGGTAGAAAATAAAATAGAAAAAGACTAATAAGAAATTGTCTTAAAATCTTAAAGTATGTTTGTCTAATCAGTTGGTTAAAAGTCAGAGCGTTATCCACTGATAACCACCTCCCCAGATTGTTTTAATTGGATTAATTTCATAAGGTTTTAATTTTTGCCTGATTTGGTATACATACTCTGTAATTGACCTCCCCTGAGTTTCAGAATCATGAGGGTAAAGATAATCAAAGAGTTCTTCGTTTGAAAATATTCTATTAGGATTGCTGGAGAGTAACAAAATTAATTGAAATTCTCTTTTTGTAGTGGGAATATGTATATCCACAATTCTTAGCTCTTCTTTAATTTTATCAATTGTAAGAGGTCCAAACTGTAGAATCTCACTGGAATTATTATTACGTACTTCTCGACGGATATGCATCTGTACTCTTGCAACTAGTTCAGGTATACTGAATGGCTTTGTGATATAGTCATCTGCACCAGATTGAATGCCATATACAATATCCTCTTCTAAATCTTTGGCTGTTAAAAATATGATTGGAACAGAAATAAATTCTCGGATATACTTACAGATTTCAATTCCACTATGAGGCATCATGATATCTAAAATAATTAAATCATAACCGATAAAATGACAGATATCAATTTCTGGAATAGACGTTCGTGTGTCGACTAGAAAGTTTTTATTCTCTAGAACATTTTGAATAAGTCTTAAAATGGCAATATCATCATCTATGACTAGGACTTTATATTTCATAATTAGCTCTCCTTTGAAAATATTCAAACACATTCTAGCATAATTTATCAGTAGTACACAATTACGAAAATCAGTTTTAAACGTCCAATCTAAAATATCCGCAAAAAAAAATTGGCTTTTCAATGTAGCTAAAACCCTATAAGTCATTTTTGACTTATAGGGTAGGAAAAATCGAGACCAAGGCTCGATTTTTAGCAATGAGACTCGCTATGCGAGGCTGCTTGCGTCCGTAGCTACTAAAGAAAAGCTATATTATATTCTTTATTTTTTATTTCGCTAGTAATTGTGCAATTTCAATAATGACATCACGTGCTTTTTCCATTGATTCTACAGCGACGAATTCATAACGTCCGTGGAAGTTTTCTCCACCTGCAAAAATGTTTGGAGTTGGTAAGCCCATAAATGAAATTTTAGAACCATCTGTACCACCACGAATTGGTTCAATAATTGGCGTAATTGATAAGTTTTCCATTGCTTTTTGAGCAACTTCAACAGCTCTAAAGTCTTTTTCAATGATTTCAGCCATATTGTAATATTGGTCTTTCATATCAATTGAAATACGATTGCTATCTAATGATGCGTTTAGTCTATCTGCAACTAATTGTAAATAAGCTTTTTTCGCTTCGAATAATGTACGATCGTGGTCACGAATAATATAAACTAATTTTGCTTCTTCAACAACACCATTAGCATACATTAAGTGATAGAATCCCTCACGTCCAGAAGTGTGTTCTGGCACTTCAAATTCAGGTAAAGCATTTTGGAATTGACGTGCAAGTTCTAAAGCATTCACCATTGTATCTTTTGCAGTTCCTGGGTGAACATTTTTCCCTTGGAAAGTAATTTCAGCTTGAGCAGCATTGAAACTTTCGTATTCTAATTCTCCCACTGGTCCTCCGTCCATTGTATAGGCAAAGTCGCAGCCAAATTCTTCAACATCAAATAAATCAGCCCCACGTCCGATTTCTTCGTCTGGACCAAATGCTACACGAATTTTTCCGTGTTCGATTTCAGGATGCGCTAATAAGTACGCACCTGCAGTGACAATTTCACTAACCCCTGCTTTATCATCAGCTCCTAATAATGTTGTACCATCTGTTGTAATTAATGTTTTACCAACATAATTTTTTAAATTAGGGAAATCTTTTGGAGATAAAACAAATTTTCCTTCTTTATCTAATACAATCGCTTCACCATCATAATTTTCATTGAATTGAGGTTGTACATTACGAGCTTCAAAATCAGCTGTATCTACGTGAGCAATAAAACCAACAACTGGAACTTCTTTTGTAGTTGTAGCTGGAATTGTTGCTGTTACGAAGCTATTTTTAGGATTTAATCTTACATCTTGATAGCCTAATGCTACTAATTCTTCTACTAAGTCTTTTAAAAACTCTGTTTGACTTGGTGTTGATGGAACAGTTGTGCTTGCTTCATCTGAACGAGTTTCTTTTTTTACATAACGAATAAAACGATCAACTAATTGATTTGGCATGTTACATTCCTACTTTCTTCTTATAAAAATTCAAATGGATCTGTAAAAGTCGTACTCTTAATCACTTTTACATTCCAATTTTCTTCTTGATTCCATTGTACAAGCCAGTTCGCTAATTTTTCAATACAAACGACTTCAATATGATGCCCTGCATCCACTAATAACATTGGTGACTCTTGAATATCATGAGCGACATGATACGTAATGTCTCCTGTTACAAATACATCAGCCCCTTTGCTAACAGCTGCTTGGTAAAAACTACCACCAGAACCCCCTAAAATGGCAACTTTACGAATCTTATCTATCGAACGATTTCGTGGAATGACAAAACGTAATCCTTTTAATTGGAATTGATTTTTTACATATGTGACAAATTCTTCAACAGATAAGGCTTCAGGTAGTTGTCCAATTCGTCCAATCCCTAGTGTTTTAGCATCATTTTCTAATGCCCACACTTCATATGCTGGGACTTCATAAGGATGACTAGCTTTCATAGCACTAATAATAGCGTCTACTTGATTTTCATAACAAATGACTTCTACTTTTTCCTCTGCTACTTGTTCTGGTTGATTCACTTGTCCAATAGCAGGATTTGCTCCTTCAATTGGTGTAAAGCGTCCTACTCCACTAGTTGTAAAACTACATTCCTTATAACAATCACCAATTTGTCCTGCTCCTGCTTCATGCATTGCTTGTCGAACTGCGCTTGCTTGTTCTTTTGGTACAAAAACAGCAATTTTCATTTGACGAAGTTTTCCTGTTGGAGATAGTACTTCTACTTCTTCTAATTGCAGCACTTCACTTAACCAATCATTAACTCCACCTGAAACAACATCTAAATTTGTATGAGCAGCATAAATGGCAATATCATGTTTTAAAATATCCTGATACATTTTATGTTGTGGATTTGTTAAATCAAATTGCTGTACAGGTCTAAAAATCGGCGGATGATGCGCAATAATTAAATCGACATTCTTTTCAATGGCTTCTTGAATAACAGAAGGACGAATATCTAAAGTCGTCATTACTACTTGAACTTCTTGATTCCAATCTCCAAAATGCAAGCCAATTGGGTCCTTTCCCATTGCTAAAGATTTTGGAACTCTTTGTTCAAATTTACGAATAATATCTCTAACGGTTGGCATTGTCAATCAATCCTTTCAATTCAAGATATTGATGATTAAATTTCTCTACTTTATCAGTTGGAACTTCTTTACTATTTTTCAATTGCGCTAAAATTTCTTCAATTTTACGTAACTGACGTTCCCATTTACGAATCACCAACTCTGTTGGCTTCTCTATTAATTTTGGACCAAATTTAATTTGCGTATCTGTTAGTGGCAAGTTCTGTTCTCTTTTTTCAGCTACAATAATTTCATATAAGCGATGATGATCTCCTACCACAACTTCTTCTAAAATCTCATAGTGATGTTCCACTAACCACTGTCTTAATAAATGTTCTGCAACATTTGGCTGTAATACTAATCTTTCTTTACCCGTTAACGTACCATTTACTCGACCTTGTTCTAAAATACGAGCAATTAATTCTCCACCCATTCCACAAATAGAAATGGCTGATACTTCGTCTTCAGAAGTAACGACATCTAATCCATCCCCTAAACGAACGGAAATTTTATCATTTAAAACATAATCTTGAACCGTTTGTTGTGCAGACTCGAAAGGACCTTTTACTACTTCTCCAGCAATAGCGCTAGTGATTAATCCTTGCTGTATTGCATAAACCGGTAAATAAGCATGGTCAGAACCAACATCACATAATAATGTCGCTCCTTCTAAAAAAGAAGCAACTGTTTTCAGTCTTGGACTTAATTCTACTGTCATCTCTTACTCCTTTCTCACATTAAGAAATAAATAAAACTTTTACACCAATACTCTTTAAATAAGCGACTGTTTCAGCATCAGCGGAATAATCCGTAATTAAATGCGTAATCATGGAACAATCTGCAGTGTGGAAATTAGACTCTCTTCCAACTTTAGCTCCTTCTGCAACAACAATCTTAGGACCATTCGTCCGTTCTAAAATGACACGATTGACTGCTGTTTCAGGTAAAGCAGCAGTCGTAATTCCATTTTTATTAATGCCACCGACACCTAAGAAACAAATATTCGCACGAGCTTTTGAAAATGAATTAATGGCAAAATCTCCGACTAAAGATTTCTTTTGTTCAAAAATTTCTCCTCCACTTAACACTATAGAAGCTTTTGAAGAGGCTTTTTTAAAAATAGAACGTCCATTATTCGTTAATATCGTAACATTTTCATCTGCTAAATAATTCAATAATAAAAAGGCTGTAGAACCAGAATTAATAAAGACCATATCATATTCTCTTACAAGACCTGATGCTCTTCTCGCAATATTTTTTTTCGTAGAATTATACTGCTTTTGCTCAATATTTTCCTTCTCAATTTTTCCAGAAATATATTTAGCACCACCATAGAATCGTTCGATTAATCCTTGATCTTCAAATCGTTGTAAATCTCTTCGTATTGTAATTTCAGACACTTCTAATCTAGAAGATAACTCTTCAACAGAAAGTTGCCTATGTTCTTGTAATAATTTTAAAATTTCTTGTTGTCGTTTAAACACAACACCTTTGCTATTTTTCATTAGTATTCGTTCCTTATTTTTCTCTATGAAGAACAGAGAAGAAGCCTTTAAAGACTTCTCCATTGCTCATTTTTAGCGAATTTTTAATGATAATTCTTGTAATTGTTGTTCAGATACTGGACTTGGTGCATGTGTCATAGTGTCCATAGCTGAACCATTTTTAGGGAATGCAATCACTTCACGGATGTTATCTTCCCCAGCTAATAACATGACTAGACGGTCTAATCCTAATGCAATTCCTCCGTGTGGTGGGAATCCATAATCTAGTGCATCCATTAAGAATCCAAATTGTTCTTGAGCGGATTCTTTCGTGAATCCTAGTACTTCAAACATTGCTTCTTGCATATCTCTTCTATAAATTCTTAATGATCCTCCACCTAATTCATATCCATTTAATACGATATCATAAGCTTGAGCTTTAGCTGCTGCTGGATCCTCTAATAAAGCATTGAAATCTTCATTCACTGGACGAGTAAATGGATGGTGCATTGCTACATAACGATTTGCATCTTCGTCATATTCTAATAATGGCCAATCAACAACCCATAAGAAATTGAATTTAGTTTTATCAATTAATTCATGTTTTCTACCAAAGTGTAGACGTAATTCAGATAATGATTGTGCAACAACACTTGGTTTATCTGCACAGAAGAAAATAATATCTCCCACTTCTGCATCTAAACGTTCTCTTAAGGCTGGTTCTTGATTTACTAAGAATTTAGCGATTGGTCCTTTTAGTCCATCTTCTTCTACTTTCAACCAAGCTAATCCTTTTGCACCATATTTAGCAACAAATTGTGCTAAGCTATCTGCATCTTTACGAGAATATTCATCTGCTAATCCTTTTAAGTTTAAGGCTTTTACATGTCCACCGTTTTCAACAACAGTACTGAACACTTTTAAGTCAGAATCTTTTACAATATCCGCTACATCAATTAATTCTAATGCAAAACGAGTATCTGGTTTATCATTACCATAACGGCTCATTGCTTCAGCAAATGATAAACGTGGGAATGGAGTTGTTACTTCTACTCCTAATGTATCTTTCATGACTTTTTTCAATAAGCCTTCCATCATTTCTTGAATTTCTTCAGCTGATAAGAAACTTGTTTCAATATCGACTTGTGTAAATTCAGGTTGACGATCTCCACGTAAATCTTCGTCACGGAAGCAACGAACGATTTGGTAGTAACGGTCTAAGCCCCCACCCATTAATAATTGTTTAAATGTTTGAGGTGATTGTGGTAAGGCATAGAAACTTCCTTCATGTACACGAGAAGGTACTAAGTAGTCACGAGCTCCTTCTGGAGTTGATTTTGCTAAGTATGGAGTTTCTACATCGATAAATCCTTCAGTATCTAAATATTCACGAATTGCACGAGTTGTTTTATGACGTAAACGTAAGTTTTCTAATACAGGTTTGCGACGCATATCTAAATAACGGTATTTCATACGTAATTCGTCTGAAGCTACTTTATCATCTTCAATGTAAATTGGTGGAGTTTTAGCTTTCGCTAATAATTCAACATGGTGAACTTCTAATTCCATTGTTCCTGTTTTTAAGTTTGGATTTGTTAATCCTTCTCCACGTAATGCAACGGTACCTGTTACTTCAATAACGTACTCTGGGCGTAAGGTATCTGCAATTTCAAAAGCTGCTTGGTTATGTTGTGGGTTAAATACAACTTGCATTACACCTTCACGGTCACGTAAGTCGATAAAAATAACCCCACCATGGTCACGACGTTTTTGTACCCAACCATGTAATGTAATTTCTTTTCCTACTAATTCTTCTGTGACTAATCCACAGTAAATTGATCTCTTTTTCATACAAATCCCTACTTTCTATTTTCCAAAATATTCATCAATTGCTGTTGTATCCATAGTTGCTTGACGGAATAGACTATCGAAATCTTGATATATATCTGTTAAGTCAACTTTTACTTCTTTACCAGTGCTCATTACTTTTAGTGGAACTTGACGACTTGCCAATTCTTCTTCTCCTAAAGTAATCACAACTTTTGCTCCATATTTTTGAGCATTTTTAAATTGAGGTTTTGCTTTTCTACCGAAGAAATCACGATCTACAGAATAACCTTGTTGACGTAAGGAGATAGTAAGTTTTAATACTTCCTCTTCCGTTTCTTCTCCTAAACTAACAATATAAGCATCTAATTCTTGTAAGTCAGGAATTTCTACTTGTTCATCTTTCATTAATAACACAAGTCTTTCCATTCCTAATCCAAATCCAAAACCTGGAGTTTCTGGTCCGTCTAATTCTTGAACAAGACCATCATAACGTCCACCACCACAAATCGTAGTTTTAGCACCAAATGATTTTGAATCCGTCATAATTTCAAAAATCGTATCTTGATAATAATCTAATCCACGAACCATTGTTTCATCAATTTCAAATGGAATTTCTAATGCTGTTAAATATTGTTGCACTTTTTCAAAGTGAGTACGTGCTTCATCAGATAAAAATTCTAAAATACGTGGTGCATTTTTTACGATTTCAATATCACGTTTATCTTTACTATCTAATACACGCAATGGATTTTTGTGAAGACGATTTTTAGAATCTTCACTTAATTCTTTAGCAAACGGTTCTAAATAATCAATTAAAGCTTGGCGATATGCAATACGGTCTGCAGTTTTTCCAAGTGAATTAATCACTAAACGCATATTGGATAAGCCAAGTTCTTTTAATAAATCCCATGCCATTGCAATAGTCTCAACATCTGTTGCAGGATTTGTTGAACCAAATACTTCCACACCTAATTGGTGGAATTGTCTTAAACGTCCTGATTGTGGACGTTCATAACGGAACATTGGAGCCATGTAATAAACTTTATAAGGTTTCTTATGTTCTGGTCCAAATAATTTATTTTCTACATACGCACGAACGATAGCTGCAGTTCCTTCTGGACGTAATGTAATATGACGGTCACCTTTGTCATAAAAATCATACATTTCTTTTGAAACGATATCTGAAGTATCACCCACTCCACGGCTAAATAATTCATAGCTTTCAAACATTGGTGTACGCATCTCTTCAAATTGATAATCGCCTAAAATAATGCGTGCTGTTTCTTCAATATAGTGCCAAATTTTTATTTCCTCTGGTAATAAATCGGCTGTTCCTTTTGGTTTTTGAATCATTTTATCCCTACTTTCTATGTATAAAAATATGTAAAAAAAATCCTGACTCAAATGAATGAGTCAGGACGATTATTTCGTGGTACCACCTAAATTTGAATAGAGCAATCCTCTATTCCTCTACTAAATAACGGCACTTTTGCCGGAATAACTTTGCATTATTCTCCTCCAGAGTGTCTTTCAATTCTCTCAGTCTTTTGAGAAACTTTCAGCCATGTTTTCTCTCTCTAATTGCTGCGAATCTACTTAGCTCCTTCGCTGGATTTCCTATGAAATTGATACTAATTTACTAAAAAGTTTACCGTTTGTCAAGTGATGTGATTAGAAGATATGAATTTAGGTATTATTCTTCATCTTTTTTCTTTACTACTGTTGGTGTAGCTAATCCTAATCCAGCAAGAATTGCTAGCACAGCTGGTGTAAAGGTTGCTAATTCTTCTGTACCTGTATTTGGTAATTCTTGTTTAGATACAGGAGTTAAAGTTTCCACTGATGTAGCAGGTTGTTCTGGTTTTGATTCTAGCTTAGGATTTGGTTTTGGTTCTGGCTTAGGTTCCGGTTTTGGCTCTGGCTTAGGCTCTGGTTTAGGCTCTGGCTTAGGCTCTGGTTTTGGTTCTGGTTTTGGCTTAGTTTCCTTTTCTACATACTCCCAAAGTCCTAAAAACTGAACATTTTCTTTATTGATTACTTTTTTATCTTCTTTATAACCTTTAAATACCCAGCTTCCATTTCCATCCTTTACCTCTGTTGTTGATGGTGATTCCGCTTTAACTTCAGTTCCATTAATATACTCTTTTTTATCGGTAGGAGTTAATTCGGTTATATTCTTCGGTAATTCTTTTCCTGCTGTTACACTTTGGAATTTATAAGATACATTATATTTATTTGCTTCAAATACCCATGTCCCTATAAACTCTACATCTGCTTTATGTACTACTTTACTTTCTGCATCGTAGCTCTTGTATACCCATTTACCATCATTTACTGTATCTACATACTCAGTGGTTGTCGGTTTAGTTGCATCCACATTTGCTTTATCTACGTAACGTTTTTGGTCTGTTGGTTTATAGTCTTCTATTGTTGCTGGCAATGTCTTACCTGATGTTCCACTTTGGAATCTATATATTACTCCATATTTATTCGCTGTAAATTTCCATGTTCCTAAAAATTCTACATCTGCTTTGTTTATTTGTTTTTTAGTTGCATCATAACCTTTGAAGACCCATTTACCATCATTTACTGTATCTACATACTCTGTAGATGTTGGTTGAGTCGCATTTACTTCAGCCTGATTTGCATAACGGTTTTGGTCTGTTGGTTTATAGTCTTCTATTGCTGCTGGCAGATTTTTTCCTTCTGTTCCACTTTGGAATCTGTATGTTACACCGTACTTATTAGCTTCGAATTCCCATGTTCCAATGAACTCTACATCTGCTTTATTTACTACTTTACTTTCTGCATCGTAGCTCTTGAATACCCATTTTCCGTCATTTGCTGTATCAACGTACTCTCTAGTTGTCGGTTGAGTCGCATTTACATTAGCTTTATCTGCATAACGATTTTGGTCTGTTGGTTTATAACCTTCTATCACTGCTGGCAATGTCTTACCTGGTGTTCCACTTTCAAATCTATATGTTACACCATATTTATTAGCCTTGAATATCCATGTTCCAATGAACTTCACATCTGCTTTGTTTACTTGTTTTTTAGCTTCATCATAGCCTTTGAAAACCCATTTACCATCATTCTCAGTATCTGCATACTCTGTAGATGTTGGTTGAGTTGCATTTATTTCTTCCTGATTTCCATAACGGTTTTGGTCTGTTGGTTTATATCCTTCTATTGCTGCTGGCAATGTCTTACCTGGAGTTCCGCTTTGGAATTTATAAGATACATTATAAAATGTAACATAACCTAGTTCTAAAACATTAGCTTCTACTTTATTAATAGGTAAATTTGTGGCTGAATTAAACCAACCTATTTTCCCTGCATTTGGATGAACATTACCCTCAACAGAACCTGTTACTCTTAGAACTGTTTCACCATTTGTATCTGCTAACCCTTTGGCTTTTTCTTGATTAATACGAATAACCATATGATTGATTTCTTCATCACTCTTATTAGGGAATAATGCTTTAAGTTCTGTTGATGTAAGAGAGCGAAGTGTCATATTGCGCATAATTGTTTCGGCAATAGACTTACCTACATCCGGTTTTACTACGTTCTCAGCTATACGCTCATTTCGTTCGTTTTCTGGACGATCACTATCCTTATCATTTAACGATCTAAGAATCATTCTGAATGTTATATTATGGTTATCCTTAGTTTCAACACCAAATGTGACTCTAGGGTCCGTATTACTAACGATTGAATTAAAGCTATCTTTTGAATTTCCTAAATCTGTTCCATTTTTTGAATATACATGTAGAAGTTCCTTCGTTCCATCTTCCTTAATTCCAAGAGCATATAAGGGTCTCCATGAGTAACCATTAAACTCTGCATATAATTTTTCCGGAACGACTAAATCTTTGTCTAAATTCACATTTAAGTCTACATATGTGTAAGTTTTTCTCCTTTCGTTCAATTCAAATTGATTTCCTTTATATGAATTAGATAAAACAGGACCAACATATCCTACATGAGGATTTCTGTACACAGTCATCGCTGTAGTCTTATCCATTTCAAACTCAGCTTTTAGAACCACTTCATTCACTTTTGTAGTATCATTATTTTCCGGTTTATACTCATCGATGATACGTCGTGTATTTTTTTCTTTATCTTCTGTTTCTTTATTTAGCTTAGTATTAGGTAATACTTCTTCAGATTTTACATTCGTATCAATATTAACCTTATTATCATTAATTTTAAATTTATTCATTCCACCTATAATCGCAAATCCCATAGAAAATTTATCTGTAGGGAAAGGATCATCTTGATCATTTAAACTAGCATAAACACCATACAGTTTGGAATCAGCTTTCAATCCATCTGGAAAAGCTGTGGCCAAAGTGTCTTCTGGGGAGAATAGTCTTGCTCCTTCTGCAATTTTTCCATCTACAGGTGGTTTGTCAGACCAACCAAGAAAAGTTTTTGCAGCAGCACGGAAAAGACCGGTATTTGGTAAGGGACTCCCTAATTTATCTGTAGCATTCTTATATGTATTTTCAGTATCTTTTTTTTCGTGTGATTCACTTGTCCATTGACCGATAAGACTTACTTTACCATCATAATTT
>NZ_CAUPZT010000015.1:0-38741 GCF_963515615.1 uncultured Granulicatella sp.
AATCTGGGCTTATAGCCCCGGTTCAAACCACCCGTTAGACGGGTGGTCATGATTTAATCTATATTGTTAAAATTATAAAAAATATAACAAAATTTATCTTTTAAAATACTCCGGTATAACAATGATGTAACCCTTTACAAAAATAGCAAAAAAGTTATAGAAATTAGCAATAAAGCAATAGTTATTCCCATTAAATTATGCTATATTCTGAATTGAAAGCGTTACAATTTTGTAAGGGGGTATTTATATGAAAAAACAAAATATTCAAGGAGAGAAGAGACAACGATTTTCGATTCGAAAATTGACCATTGGAACGTGCTCACTTCTGATTGGGGCATATTTTCTTGGAAGTGCACCTATGGTAGCAGCTGCAGAAAATCCACAAACTGAAGCAAAAAGTGAACTAGTAATAGCTAAAAATGAAAACGCTTCTACTAGTGGCGTGGATAATAATCAGACGGTAAAACCAATGGATAAAACTGTTGAAAAAACCGAAAATCAAGTGTCAAAACAAGAGGAGAATGCTGCGGTTACAAATATTAATTCATCAACTGTAGTAGCTAATGATACTGGAAAGGAAACAACTCATAAAGAAAATGTTGAAACTAAAGAAAAAATAGAAACAACAGATAAGGTAGAAAAAAATACAACTCCAGTAGAAACTTCAAATTCAACTATACCAAATACAGCTACAAAACGAGAGGTTACAACTCCAACTCAACCTGCAGCTCCAACTACAGAAAAATCTGCTTCTTCAACAGAAAAAGAAACGACTACTCAAGCAAAAACAATAGAGTGGGAATCAGTAAGTAAAGTTAAAGGTACTGTTAAAGAAGTTGCCGAAGACGGTGTACGTTATAATCAACTTTCTTCAACATCTGCAAACAATAATAGCGATAAAGAAGCTTTATTTGAGAAACAAGGGTTAAAAGGTGATGAGGAAGGAAATGTCAATATCGATTTAACCTTTAAAGAACGTTCAGATGATCAAAAAGGACGTTTTGGTGTTTATGTAAATTATAAAGATAATAAAAATAATATTTTTGTAGGGTATGATAAACAAGGATGGTTTTGGCAATATAAAGGTCCAAACACTGATACTTGGTATAGTAAAGAACGTGTGGCAGCACCTTCCCCAGATTCAGAAAATCATTTAGAAATTTCATATAAAAAAGATGGTCAATTAAATGCGACAAATAATGGAGTTAATTTATTTAGTACAGTATTAGTTCCTGAAACTGTGAAGAATGCATTAAAGGATGTTAATAAAGTAATGTTAAAAGCAGGAGCATGGGGAGATGAAGTTACTAAAGTTGATGTCAAAACAGATAATCAAGAAAATGTAAAAGCAACGGAAGATACAACTGTTGACAATAAGGGATTAGAAAAAAATGATAAAGATGTTCGTTATGAAACGATTCATTCTGATGTCTTAAAAGCGGTGATTGATACAGCATTTCCACGTGTAAAACAATATGAATTAGATGGAAAAACATTAACTGGACAAGTACAAAAAATTAGTCAAATGAGTATTAATGGTCAAACAGTGACTCCAACTGTTACCTACCATAAAGATAGTGATTCAGCAGCAACATATACGCTTAAAGTAAAAAATGAAGCTGAATTTATTGATGCGGAAATTACTGTTAAATTAGAAATTGTTGGTAATGAAATGCATTTTGACGTGACAAAAATTAAAAATAATAATCAAGTCGAAATGGGAAAAGAAATTGATAATACTAAAAAATTAATTCAAACAATTGAATTTCCTGGGAACTCTCTTGTTTCAGTAGGATCTGATAAAACAGATGCTAAATTTGATGGGGCAAAAATGTCCAATAATACACGTAAATCTGGAGATGAACATATTGCGTTGAAAAAAGGAGTTATGAAAGATTTTGCAGATGCATATATGTATGGATTTGTTTCTTCTAATGAGTTATCTGCAGCAGTATGGAGTAATTCTCAATTTAGTTATGGTGGAGGAAATCGTGATTTTACACGTTTAACAGCATTCTTAGAACGTGTAGAAGGGGTAAATTATTTAGGAATCCAAAGTTCTCCGTATTATTATCAACGTGCTCATAATAAATTAGTATATCCGGAATATACTCTTGAATTACCTAGTGCAAAAGTTGTTATTACAAAAGATGCGAATAATGACAATAAGGTAGACTGGCAAGATGGCGCCATTGCCTATCGTAGTATTATGAATAATCCAAAAGGATCAGAAAATGTTCCTGATTTAGTTGCATACCGTATTGCAATGAACTTTGCTTCTCAAGCTCAAAATCCATTCCTAATGACTTTAGATGGTATTAAGAAAATTAATCTTCACACAGATGGATTAGGTCAATCTATTTTACTAAAAGGATATGGTAGTGAGGGACATGATTCAGGACACTTGAATTATGCAGATATTGGTAAACGTATCGGTGGAGTAGAAGACTTCAAAACTTTAATTGCAAAAGCAAAAGAATATGGAGCAAAAATTGGTATCCATGTCAATGCTTCTGAAACTTATCCAGAATCTAAATATTTCTCAGAAGCGATTTTACGTAAAAACCAAGATGGAAGCTATATGTATGGATGGAACTGGCTAGATCAAGGAATTAATATTGATGCTTCTTATGACTTAGCACACAATCGTCTACAACGTTGGAAAGATTTAAAAGATAAATTAGGAGATGGACTAGACTTTATTTATGTTGACGTTTGGGGAAATGGTCAATCTGGAGATAATAGTGCGTGGCCTTCACATGTATTAGCGAAAGAATTGAATTCTCAAGGGTGGAGAATGGCGATTGAATGGGGACATGGTGCTGAATATGATTCTACATTCCAACACTGGGCTGCTGATTTAACATATGGTGGTTACACAAATAAAGGGATTAATTCAAATATTGTTCGATTCATTCGCAATCATCAAAAAGATTCTTGGGTCGGCGATTATCCTAAATATGGTGGTGCTGCAGATTATCCATTATTAGGTGGATATAACATGAAAGACTTTGAAGGTTGGCAAGGTAGAAGTGATTATGAAGGATACATTCGTAATTTATTTGAAAATGATGTTATGACAAAATATTTCCAACACTTTAAAGTAAATCGTTGGGTAAATGGACAACCAGTTACAATGAATAATGATGGTACAACTTATAAATGGACTCCTGAAATGGAAGTTGGATTAACTGATGATCATGGAAATACCGTGAATATCAAACGTAAATCTAATAATCCTAATGAAGTAGGTTATCGTCAAAGAACTGTTACATTAAACGGAAGAGTCATTGAAGATAATGGTAAGTATTTAGTCCCTTGGAATTGGGATGCAAATGGAAATGCATTAACAGGTAATAAAGAAAAAATGTACTTCTATTCAAATGAATCAGCTACTACTGAATGGACATTACCAGAAGATTGGAATGTTGATAAAGT
The DNA here is from genome assembly GCF_963515615.1 of uncultured Granulicatella sp. GTDB lineage: Bacteria > Bacillota > Bacilli > Lactobacillales > Aerococcaceae > Granulicatella. The sequence continues at coordinate 3,439 of NZ_CAUPZT010000015.1, forward strand.
ATATCTTTATCGTTTAACGGATCAAGGAAAACAAGATGTTGTAGAAGTAAAAGTTGGAGCAGATCGTAAAATTAATTTGAAAGGTGAAGCTAATCAACCATATGTACTTTATAAAGAACCTCAAGGTAAAAAGACAATTGTTTGGAGTGAAGGATTACACCTATATGATCAAGGATTTAATAGCGGTAATTTAGACCATTGGCAAAAAACAGGAGATGCAGAGCATGCTGAAATTGTAAAATCTCAAGGTTCTAATGAAATGCTTCGAATTCAAGGAAATACTCAAAGAGTTACTTTGAAACAAACATTAACAGATTTGAAACCAAATACAAAATATGCTGTATATGTTGGAGTGGATAATCGAAGTGATGCAAAAGCAGATATTACTGTGAAAGTTGGAGATAAGACAATTTCTAACTATACAAATAAATCTATTGCAAAAAATTATGTACAAGCTCATGCACATAATACATTACCGAAAAATGCAACAATTAATAATACAAGTTATTTCCAAAATATGTATGTATTCTTTACAACGGGTGATGATGTTTCAAATGTTACTCTTGAATTAGGTAGAGATGCAGATAGTAAGGCGACTTATTTTGATGAAATCCGTATATTTGAAAATCATTCAGTAATGTATGGAGATGGACATGATACAGGAACTGGCAAATTTAAACAAAATTTTGAAGATGTTCCACAAGGGATTTTCCCATTTGTTGTAGGTAATGTAGAAGGTGTATCTGATAACCGTACACACTTATCTGAAAAACATGCTCCATATACACAACGAGGATGGAATGGTAAAAAAGTAAATGATGTTATCGACGGTGATTGGTCACTAAAAACAAATGGATTAACGAGTCGTGATAAATTGGTATACCAAACAATTCCACAAAACTATCGATTTGAAGCCGGTAAGACATATAAAATTACTTTTGAATATGAAGCTGGTTCAAATGGTACTTATGCATTTGTAGTTGGTCGTGGAGAGTTAGATCGTAGAAGTAAAGTAACTAAATATGATTTAGCAAATACATGGGAAAATGATGCAAAACCTAAAAAAGTGACATTCTATGTAGAAGGCGATAAAAAAGGAGACACTTGGGTAGGAATTTACTCAACTGGTCAAGCTGCTGATACAAAACAAGATACAGATAATAATGAAATTAATTTTAAAGGTTATAAAGACTTCATGATGGATAATCTAGAAATTGAAGAAGTGAATTTAACAGGTAAGATGCTTGTAGATGACGCCTTTGATAAGATAACTCCTGTAAAGGATGAACAATTTACAAAAGAATCATTATATGCCTACAAAGATGCAATTTTAAGTTTATCTGAAGCAGCAGATGATATTTCAATTCCAGAAGCAAAACAATTAATTGAAAATGTACAATTAGCAAAAGAAAATCTTGAAATTAAACGTACTACACCTGATACAAGTGATATTGAATCCATTGATGCAGTTTCAGAACCTCAAGATTCACCATGGTTGGCATTTGATAATAATCCAAGTTCATTGTGGCATACTCCATATGGAGCATTAAGTTTAGAAAAACCATTAACTGTAACCTTTAAGCAACCAATCGAAGCTACTAAATTCGAATATGTACCTAGACCTAGTGGTGATAATGGACGTGTCTTGAAAGGAAAACTAGTAGTTGTTGATGAAGCCAATAAAGAACATACTTTTAACTTTAATGGTTGGGAAAATAATTCGAAAATAAAAGTTATTAATTTTGATACGCCATTGAAAGTCAAAAAAGCTATCTTTACAGGAATTCAAACTTATGGTGATTATGGACACATTTCTGCAGCAGAACTACGTTTTGTAAAACCAATCGACAAAGAACAACCGATTGATGAAAAAGAATTACTAGCAGAAGTAGAGCGTGTTGCTAAAATTAATAAGAAACATGCAGTAGAAGCGTTACAAACAATTGCAGCTTATAGAGAAGAATTAGAGAAATATAATTTATTAACTCCAACATCTGTTGGTCGAATGGTAGAGTATCTAAAAACAATAACGGAAGAAGAAACACAACCGACTCCAGAGCCGCAACCAGCGCCAGCGCCAACACCAGCGCCAACACCAGCGCCAACACCAGCGCCTGTGCCGACACCAGCGCCAACGCCAACACCAGTGCCAGAAACTCCAACGGTTACATTGCCATTATATGAAACAGAAGGAGTTCTAGTAACTTTAAATAAAGATAAAACACTCGCTAAATTTGAAGATGAAAATGGTGATACACCGGTGGCGGTTGAAATTGCTACGAAATACTTAGATATGAATATTAAGATGTTAAAAGTAGAAAGAGTAAATGAAACAATTTCTGCATTGGCAGGTAAGGATTATATTGCATATGAAATTACATTCGTTAATAAGGATGGAAATGTAGTGCCAGTGAAAGGTGATGCTAAAGTTAGAGTACCAGTTGGATTAGAAGTTGATAAAGCTTACTATATTACAAGTGATACTAAACAAATTGTACACGAAGTACCATTTGAAAAAGGTGAAGATGATAGTGTTCGCTTAACTGTTAACCACTTTAGTTTGTATGCCGTAACATTTAAAAAATCTACTTCAACTCAACCAGTTAAACCTGCTACTGTTGATGAACAACCAAATAACTTACCTTCAACTCAAGCAGTAAAACCTGAAAATGTGAAAGCAGAAGCTACTACAACTCAATCAACTCAATTAGCTAAACCTGAAAGTGAAAAAGAACAAACAGTTAGTACACAAGAAAGTCAATCTATGAAGAATGAAGAAGTTAAAACACCAAAAGAAACTGAAACAAATCAAAGAACAACAACTGAAGAAAAGGTAACTCGTTCAGAAGTTAGAGAGGAATTACCAAAAACAGGATCTGTTTCAAGTTTAGGTGAAATGATTGCTGCAAGTTTTGCATTATTAGGAGGAGTGTTTGTTAGTAAAAAAAGAAAAAAATAAATTTTGAATAAATGGTTGTTGGGAAAGCCTCTATATATTTAGAGGTTTTTCCTCTTATTTAGATTAAAGCTTATGAATGTAACTAAATTCTGCTATAATAATATTAGAGTATAATTGAAAGCAAGGTGATATCATGTCGTTGATTAAAATTGAAAATTTAACCTTTTCGTATTTTTCATCTACAAAACCTGTGTTTGATGACGTGAGTTTTTCTTTAGATACAAATTGGAAAACTGGGTTAATTGGTAGAAATGGAATCGGGAAATCAACCTTGTTTAAGTTATTATTAGAACAAGAATCTTATCAAGGTAAGATTCATAAAAGTGTTGAATTTGTTCAATTTCCATCTAATTATCTGGATTTTTCAAAGACTGGGATAGAATTACTGGAAGAGTGGACAGCGCAAGAAGATGAGTGGAAAGTGTATCGTGAGCTTCATCAGTTGAAGTTAGATGAAAGTATTATGGATAGAAAATTTGAAACTCTTTCTAAAGGAGAACAAACTAAACTTCTTTTGGCGATATTATTTACGAAAGATAATGGATATTTATTGATTGATGAACCAACAAATCATCTTGATGTGAATGGAAGAAAAATTGTATGTGATTATCTGAAGAGTAAAAAAGGATTTCTATTGATTTCTCATGATAGAGATTTTTTAGATGGATGTATTAATCATGTCATTTCTTTTAATCGAAACTCAATTGATGTCCAATCAGGTAATTTTACGTCATGGTATGAAAATAAAATAGCAAAAGATCAGTATGAGTTCAATCAAAATGAAAAAATTAAAAGTGAGATTGAACGATTAAACAAGGCAGCAAGACAGACAAAGGTTTGGTCGAATAAAATTGAAAATACGAAGAATGGTGTGAAAATTTCTGGTATAAAGCCAGATAAAGGACGTATTGGACATTTGTCAGCAAAAATGATGCAAAAGACTAAGAACTTAGAAAAACGTCAGCAAAAAGCAATCGAAGAAAAAGAAAATTTATTAAAAGATATTGAAAGAAAAGATAGTTTATTCCTTCGTCCACTACAATATTATAAATCTTTGCTTGTATCTGCTAGTCAGTTAAGCTATCAATTTGGAGAAAGAAAACTATTTTCTAATATCAATTTTGAAATTCATCAAGGGGATATCATTGCTATAAATGGAGCAAATGGTAGTGGAAAATCAACTCTTATTAAAATTTTATTGGGGCAATATCTTGATTATATTGGTGAGTTAAAAATGGCAAATCATTTAGAATTTTCATATATTTCACAAGATACTTCATTCTTGGAAGGAGATTTAATGAAGTATATTCATAGTCAAGGAGTAGATGAAACTACTTGTAGGACAATATTAAGTAAATTAGATTTTCCGAAAGAATTATTTGATACAAATATGAAATTGTATAGTGATGGTCAAAAAAAGAAAGTGCTTATTTCTGTTAGTCTTTCTAAACCTGCTCATCTATATATTTGGGACGAACCTCTAAATTATATTGATGTGATTTCAAGAATACAGATTGAAGAACTCATAAAAGAAGTGAAACCGACCTTAGTTTTAATTGAACACGATCAACGGTTTGTCAATCATATTGCGAATAAAATCATACAAATATAGAAAAAAGTCGACTCTCGTCGACTTTTTTATTCTTCCACATCTTCTGCGCTAACACCCATTAAGACTGGTAAAATCATTGGGCGGCGAGCGGTTTGTTTATATAAATAAGGATTTAACGTATCGATAATGAGATTACGTAATGATCTCTCATTTAAAGGCTCATCAGCTTCATTAATGAAGGCTTGTAATTCTTCTTTTAATATTTGCTGAGCTTGATTTAATAGTTCACCGGACTCACGCATATAAATAAATCCGCGAGATAAAATTTCAGGTCCTGTTACTAATTCACGTTCATCGTAATCAACAGTTGCAACAACAATTACTAAACCGTCTTGAGATAAAGTTTTACGGTCACGTAAAACGATATTTCCGATATCTCCAATACCATTTCCGTCTACATAAACATCTCCAGCATAGAAATGTCCAGCACGACGAGCAGAGTCACTAGTTACTGCTAAAATATCTCCATTACTTAAAATGAATGAATTTTCTTTAGGAATTCCAACTTGACTTGCTAAGTTAGCTTGGATTTTTTGCATTCTGTATTCACCGTGAACTGGCATGAAATACTTCGGTTTCATTAATCGTAACATTAGTTTTTGTTCTTCTTGAGAACCATGTCCTGAAGTGTGAATATTATTTAATTTACCATGAATAACTTCAGCTCCAGCTTCAGATAGTAAGTTAATTACACGATTAACTGCTGCTGTATTTCCTGGAATAGGAGAGCTTGAGAAGATAACCGTGTCTCCAGGCTGTACAGAAATTTGACGGTGATTTCCATTGGCAATACGGCTTAAGGCAGCCATTGGTTCACCTTGAGATCCTGTACATAAAATAATCACTTCTTCAGCAGGATATTGGTTAATATCACGACCATCGATAAATGTATCATCTGGCGCAGAAATATATCCTAATTCACGAGAAGTAGCAAAGCTAGCTTCCATACTACGTCCAAAGACAGCAATTTTACGTCCAGTTGCTACTGCAACATCTGTTACTTGTTTTAAACGAGAAACATTCGATGCAAAAGTAGCGAAAATAATACGACCTTCCACACGTTGGATGATTTCTTTAATCGATTGTCCAACAACTTGTTCTGATTTAGTGAATCCTGGAACTTCTGAGTTCGTACTATCCCCTAAAAGAACTAGGACACCTTCTTCACCAATTTGAGCCATTTTGTGTAAATTAGCTGGTTGTCCTACTGGTGTAAAGTCAAATTTATAGTCTCCTGTAAATACAATATTTCCAGGAGGAGTTTTAATGACAATTCCAAATGCATCTGGAATAGAGTGAGTAGTGCGGTAAAAACTTACTTGAGTTTTTCTAAATTTAATAACCGAATCTTCATCTATTTCATGTAAGATAGCATCTCGAAGTAATCCATGTTCTTCAAGTTTGTTTCGAATGAGTGACATTGCCAATTTAGTCGCATAAATTGGAATATTCACTTGTTTAATTAAGAAAGGAATACCACCAATATGGTCTTCGTGTCCATGAGAGATGAAGAGACCTTTAACTTTACTTTGGTTTTGAATAATATAGCTATAGTCAGGAATAACATAGTCAATTCCTAATAAATCATCTTCAGGGAACTTAATTCCAGCGTCTAAAATAATTAATTCATCCTGGAATTGGACGCCATAGGTATTCTTTCCGATTTCACCTAAACCACCAAAAGCGAATACGCCCGTTTCATTATTTTTGATTGTTGGTTTCATTAGTTAAACACCGTAATTTCGAAATCAGGATTTTTTTGCTCGTAAGCAAGATGTTTTTCATCTAATTCTTGAATGAACTCAACATTATATTCAGTATGTTCGTCTACTAGACGACGAGCTTCTACTTTATCTTGTGCTTCTAGATATAGAGATAAAGTATTTTCACGACGAGGTGCTTCATTTTTTGATGGTTGGTATGTAATTTTAAAAATCATGTTATAACTCCTTATTTGTTCAATTTAGTTTTCAAAAATTATTTTAACACAAAAATAGACTTCAAGTACAATTATCTGTGTAGTATTTGTTGAATTAAGGGAAATACTTCCTTAGGTTCTTTCGTTACATCGCAAGATAAATAATCTGCATTCATGTGATGATATTTTGTAAATTGAATCGGGTGCCAATTCGCTTGAATAGCCCCTTTAATGTCTGTTTGGATATCGTCTCCAATCATAAAATACTCATCAGCATCAATTTTTGATTCGACATGACGAAAAGCATGGATACTTGGTTTTTTTGCTTGAATGGATTCTGAGATAAACCAAAAATCTTCAGGAATCCAGTTGGATAAGTTTAATTGGTACAGTTTATTTTTCTGATGGTCAGTTGGACCATTCGTCAAAATAGCGATTTGATATGATTCTTTATTGAATTGTTGAAATACTTCAATCCAATCGTTACTAAGAGTAATTGCATTTAAAGTGTCTTGGTAAGCTTTAATAAACGCTTGAATTTTTTCAAAGGATAACTCAATTCCTACATCTTTAAAAGTATTGGAAACTCGTTCTTGATGCGATTGAGAAAGAGTGATTTCTCCTGCAGAAAATTTTTCAAAAGCCTCATCACTTTGTTTTTGATAAGTTAAATAGAGACTTTCCGCATCTATACTTGGTGTTGCAAATTGACAAAATGTTTTAAAAAACACTTCACTCTTAGAATAAAGGGTATCATCTAAATCAAATATCACTGCAATTTTCTTATCCAATTACGACAGCTCCTTCTGGAATATATTGTGGTTGAGTTTGGTTAATATGATCATAGAACATGACTCCATTTAAGTGGTCAATTTCATGTTGAACCACAATAGCTTCATAGTCTGTCAATGTTTTAACTTTTTCTTCACCTTCTGGGGTGAAATATTTCACTGTTATTCGCTGTGGTCTTAATACCACTCCGGGAACTTCTCGATTAACGGATAAACATCCTTCGCCTTCTTTTAAACAAGTTTTCTTAACAGATTCTCTTAAAATGCGAGGATTAATCCAAACTTCATCTAGTATGGCGGGTTCGTCTTGATAACCTGGTATTAAAAGGGCAATCATTTGAATTCCTTTTCCTAATTGTGGAGCAGCTAACCCAACTCCAGCACGTAATTCATATTTGGCAGCAATTTCTTCATCTTGACTATTATGTAGAAATTCTAGCATTTCTTTAGCTAAATGCTGCAAATCATCTGACAATGGAAAACTAATTTTTTCCGCTCGTTTTCTTAAAGCTGGATGACCTTCTAAGACAATATCTTTCATCGTAATCATTTTCTTCATTCTACCTCCTATTGCTTCTTTTCCTTTAGCATTATAGCATTTTTTTGAAAAGAAAACCATGCTAGAAAGTGAGTTTTAAGAGTTTATCCTTGATTGTCTAAGAATGGGTTAAAAGAATGGGAATAAACTACCCAATACGTTGTTTTTCTGTTACAATAAGGGAGTATTTCATAAGTAAAGGAATTGAAATGATGCTTTTTTGGAAAAAGAAAAAAGAAACAAAAACCATTGAATTAGATCAAACAAATATTCCTCAACATATTGCTGTCATTATGGATGGTAATGGGCGTTGGGCAAAAAAGAGAAATTTACCTCGAATTGCCGGTCATAAAGAGGGAATGAGTACAGTAAAAAAAATTGCTATTGCTGCAGATGAATTAGGTGTTAAGGCTATGACATTGTATGCATTTAGTACAGAAAATTGGAAGAGACCAACCGAAGAAGTGAGCTTCTTAATGAAGCTTCCTGGTGACTTTTTTAGTTCATTTATGCCTGAATTGCAAGAGCGAAATATGCGCATCCGTCTAATTGGATTTACCGATCAATTACCAGAAGCAACAAGAAAAGTTGTTGAAAAAGCAGTAGAGGATACAAAAGACAATACAGGAATGACTCTATGTTTTGCTTTAAATTATGGATCAAGAGCAGAAATTCTTCAAGCTGTAAAAGAAATTGCAGTGGATGTTTCAAATGGTGAGTATGATGCCGATTCAATCAATGAAGACGTATTTTCCAATCATTTACAAACGAATTTTTTAGGAGATTTATCAGAACCAGACTTAATGATTCGTACAAGTGGAGAACAACGTTTAAGTAATTTTCTTTTATGGCAATTAGCGTATAGCGAATATTATTTTACAGATATTTTTTGGCCAGATTTTAGTAAAGAAGATTTAGAAGAAGCGATTTTAACGTATCAGAAACGTCAGAGACGATATGGAGGATTAATTTCATGAAGACACGTATCATAACTGCCATTGTTGCCTTGATGTTGTTTGTTCCTGCATTAGTTATTGGGGGAACTTTACTTAAAGTTGTTATTGGATTTTTATCATTTGTTGCAATTTTTGAATTTTTTCAAATGAAGAAATTATCGATTGTTTCGATTGAAGGAGTCTTAACGCTTATAGCTACACTATCGATTATTTTTGCAAGAGCGCCAATTATTGAATTACCAAAAGGTGTTGATTTCTTTTATGTATTCTTCCTTTGTATCATGTTATTAATGTCGTTAACCGTTTATAAAAGTGAGACGCTGTCGATTGAAGATGTGAGTTTTTTATCTCTGATTGCTTTATATGTAGGCGGCGGATTTTCCGGAATTTTATTTGTACGTGAATATGGTTTTGGCATGCTTGTATTTGTTTTTTGTATTATTTGGGGAACAGATACGTTTGCTTATTTTACAGGAAGAGCATTTGGAAAGCATAAATTAGCTCCTGCTATTAGTCCTAATAAAACGATTGAAGGTTCCATTGGGGGTGTGATTGGAGCTATTGGTTTAGGAACTATCGCCCTAAAATTATTTAATCCACTAGGATTTCATTTTGTCGAAATGACCATTTTAATGATTGCTTTATCAGTTTTTGGTCAATTGGGAGATTTAGTAGAATCTGCTTATAAACGTAGATTTAATGTAAAAGATTCTGGGAAAATTTTTCCAGGTCACGGAGGAGTATTAGACCGATTTGATTCAACATTTTTTGCAATGTTTATGTTTCAAATTGTATTGAAATTTATTGGTACTCATTAAGGAGGACATATGATTAAAACAATTATTGCATTTTTATTTGTATTTGGTGTCATTGTGATTATTCATGAATTTGGACACTTTTATTTTGCAAAACGTGCAGGAATTTTAGTAAAAGAATTTGCTATTGGAATGGGACCAAAAGTATTCCAAGTGCGTAAGGGTGAAACAGTTTATACATTACGATTATTACCCGTTGGTGGCTATGTTCGTATGGCAGGTCATGAGGAAGATGATCAAGACATAAAACCTGGTATGATGGTGACACTTCGATTAGAAGATGGAATGGTTCAACAAATTTCATTTGATTCATCAACTGAATTAGAACAAGGAATTCCTTTTCAAATTGAATCTTGTGATTTGCAAGATAAAATGGAAGTGAGAGGATATAAACCTCAAAAAGAAGAATTAGATATCCTAAAGGTTTCTAAAACGGCAACCATTATTGAAGAAGATGGAACAGAAGTAGTCGTTGCTCCTGTTGAACGTCTGTTTAATTCTGCCAGCTTAAAAGACCGTATGTTAACGAATTTTGCTGGACCGATGAATAATTTTATCTTGTCGATTATTACATTTATTATTGTAGCATTTTTAGCAGGTGGAGTTCCTTCTCATGAAGCAGTAGTTGGAAACTTTGCAAGTGAATCTGCTGCTCAAGTAGCCGGATTACTAGTTGGAGATAAAATTATTGAAATTGAAGGACAAGCAGTACAAAAATGGGGAGATATTAGTAAACAAATTTCTCCACGTGCAGACCTTGAAACAAAACTTGTCATTGAACGAAATGGGACTCAACAAACGATTGTTGTAACACCTAAAGCGTATGATTTATCGAACGGATCTAAAGTTGGTGTTTTAGGAATTGAATCTGCGAAGAAAACAGATGTATTGTCTAAAATACTCTATGGATTTACTCAAACATGGTTTGTCATTAGTTCTGTATTCTTAACAATTGCATCATTCTTTACAAAAGGATTTTCGATTAATCAATTAGGTGGTCCAGTAGCCATTTTTTCATTAACTTCCCAAGTGGCTCAAAGTGGATTTATTTCTATTTTGAATTTCTTAGGATTAATTAGTGCAAATTTAGGAATGATGAATTTATTACCAATTCCTGCTTTAGATGGAGGGAAATTAGTTCTCAATATCATTGAGGGGATTCGTAAGAAACCTTTAAATCCAGAATATGAATCTTATATTACATTGGCTGGAGCAGTATTCTTAATCATTTTAATGATTTTAGTGACATGGAATGATATTAGTAAATTATTTTAACAATTAACAGGAGGTAAGTGATGGTTTTCTATAGTAACAGAATAGAAAACCACACTTATTTTTTCAGTTTAAGAGAGGAGTGATTAAGTGTCAGAACATCAACAACAATTATTTTTAACGTTAATGAATCAATTACAGCTAGATACGGATGAGTTTTTACAACCAGATTTTGATCAAGCCACATTAACCAAAATTGATATTACAAAAAGTATTCCGGAATGGTGTTTTAATATTGAGACGAATCAAGTAATCCAGTATGAAAAATTCAAACGTTTCTATGAACAATTAAAACAGACCTATGAAAAAATTGCTCAAGTAAAATTAGTAGTTAAAACAAGAGAAGAATCAGAAATTACACAAGAACAAATTCAAGCGTATTGGGAAATGGTTCTCTTCCAATTACAACAAGAATCACCTCTTGTAGTTCAATTACTATCCGGACAAATCCCTACTTGGAATCAGAAAAAAATACAATTTCATTGTCCAAATGAAATTACCAAATCTCATGTCAACGAAAATTACATCAAAAAAATTCAACAATATTTTGAGAATTTTGGTTTTCCAAAAATGGGTGTGGATATTATTGTCAATGATGAATTAGGTAGTCAATTAGAAGAAGAGTTACGCATTAAACACGAAACGATTGAACAAGAATATCAAGAAAAAGCTGTTCAACAAAAAGAAGTACAAGAAACAGCATCATCGAAACCAGCTGCTGTTAATACAGATTCATCTATTTTATATGGAAAAGCGATTCGTAATAATCTAGAAACAAGAGAAATTGCAGATATTTATGAAGAAGAGCGAAATGTATTAGTCGAGGCACAAATTTTTGATATTGAAATTCGTACAAGAAAAGCAAGTGGGAAGTCCTTTGCGAATATTAAAATGACGGATTACACTTCATCAATTGGGGCAACTTTATTTCCCTCAACAGCTGAAGATGAAGAACGTTTAGCTGCCCTAAAAAAAGGAACATGGGTAAAAGCTTATGGAAATATTGAGACTAACAAATTTTCTCAAGAATTAAACATGATTGTTCGAGATATGAATAAAGTGGAGCATATTGGACGAATCGATCGTGCGCCAGAAGACCAAAAACGTATTGAATTACATTTACACACAAATATGTCGGTCATGGATGCCACTAATTCTGCGAGTGATTTAGTGAAACAAGCAGCTAAATGGGGACATCCTGCTGTAGCCATTACAGACCATGCAAACTTACAATCGTATCCAGAAGCTCATGGAGCAGGAAAAGGTAATAATATTAAAATTTTATATGGATTAGAAGGAAATATTGTCGATGACCAAGTGAATGTTGCCTATAATCCACAGCATATTTTATTAGAAGATGCAACGTATGTCGTGTTTGACGTGGAAACAACAGGTTTATCAGCCATTTATGATTCTATTATTGAATTAGCTGCCGTTAAAATGCATAAAGGAAATGTCATTGATAAGTTTGAAGAATTTATTGACCCTGGACATCCTTTATCTGCGACAACAATTCAATTAACAGGCATTACAGATGATATGGTTCGTGGTTCTAAATCACAAGCTCAAGTATTAAAAGAATTTGCAGCATTTACAAAAGATACGATTTTAGTTGCGCATAATGCCAGTTTCGATATGGGATTTTTAAATACTGGATATGAAAAAGAAGGTTTGGAGAAAACGACTCAACCGGTCATTGATACATTAGAATTATCCAGATTACTACATCCACAATTAAAATCTCACCGATTAAATACATTAGCAAAACGGTACAATGTTGCCTTAGAACAACATCACCGTGCGGTATTTGACTCTGAAACAACTGGACATTTATGTCATATTTTCTTAAAAGAAGCAGCCAATGATCATGGATTGATTTATCATGACCAATTAAATACGAACTTACACCCAGAAGAAGTATTCAAAAATGGTCGTCCATTCCATGCTACGATTTTTGCAAAGCATCAAGCAGGTTTGAAAGAACTCTTTAAAGTAGTCTCAGCTTCAAATGTACAATATTTTTACAGAGTTCCTAGAATTTTACGAAGCATGTTAATTGAAAATAGAGATTCATTTTTAATTGGATCTGGATGTAGTGAAGGGGAAGTCTTTGAAGCAATGATGCAAAAAGGCTATGAAGAAGCTAAAGAAAAGGCTAAGTTTTATGATTATATTGAAATTATGCCAAAAGCAGTCTATCGTCCATTAATTGATAAAGAACTCATTCGAAATGAACACCATCTAGAAGAAATTATTAAAAATCTCGTGAAATTAGGAGAAGAACTAGATATTCCAGTTGTCGCAACAGGGAATGTTCACTACTTAAATCCGGAAGATAAAATCTATCGAGAAATTTTATTAACATCTGTGAATAATGGACAAAAATTGAATTATCCAGATGTTCATTTTAGAACGACAAATGAAATGTTAGATGAATTTGCCTTTTTAGGAGAAGAAAAAGCTTTTGAAGTCGTTGTGACAAATACTCATTGGGTTAATGATCAACTAGAAGTAATTATTCCAATTAAAGATGACTTATATACGCCTAAAATTGAAGGGGCAGAAGATGAAATCACAAAATTAAGTTATGACAAAGCTCATGAATGGTATGGCGAAGAATTACCAGAAATCGTTGAGAAACGTATTGATAAAGAACTAAAGAGTATTATCGGAAATGGATTCTCCGTTATTTACTTAATTTCTCAAAAATTAGTGCATAAGAGTAATGAAGATGGGTATTTAGTAGGTTCTCGTGGATCTGTAGGTTCTTCATTAGTAGCGACTTTAACGGGTATTACCGAAGTAAATCCATTAGCGCCACACTATCGTTGTCCAAATTGTTGTTATTCAGAATTTTTTGATGATGGTTCTGTTGGTTCTGGTTTTGACTTACCTGAAAAAGATTGTCCTAAGTGTGGGACACGTCTTGCAAAAGATGGACATGATATTCCATTTGAAACGTTTTTAGGGTTCTATGGGGATAAAGTACCCGATATCGATTTAAACTTCTCAGGGGAATATCAGCCACAAGCGCATAACTATACGAAAGTATTATTCGGAGAAGACTATGTGTATCGTGCAGGAACCATTGGTACTGTTGCAGATAAAACAGCCTTTGGATATGTAAAAGGATATGAACGAGATTTAGGATTAGAATTTAGGCAAGCAGAAATTGATCGTTTAGCAAAAGGGTGTACAGGCGTTAAGAGAAGTACCGGACAACATCCGGGGGGAATTATTGTAATTCCAGATTATATGGATGTATATGACTTTACTCCAATCCAATTCCCAGCAGATGACCAAAATGCAGAGTGGAAAACAACTCACTTTGATTTCCATTCCATCCATGATAATGTGTTAAAACTCGACATACTTGGACACGATGATCCGACCGTGATTAGAATGCTACAAGATTTATCAGGAATTGAACCGAAGGATATTCCACCAGATGATCCAGAAGTGATGAAAATCTTTGGTGGAACAGAAGTATTAGGCGTTACGCCAGAACAAATTGATTCTAATACGGGTACACTCGGAATCCCTGAGTTCGGTACAAAATTTGTACGTGGAATGTTAGAACAAACAAAGCCAACTACCTTTACAGAGTTACTACAAATTTCAGGACTATCTCATGGTACAGACGTATATCTTGGAAATGCAGAAGAATTAATTCGACTACATGGTATCCCACTTTCTGAAGTAATTGGATGTCGTGATGATATTATGGTGTACTTAATTCATAAAGGTGTTGAAAACGGAGCAGCTTTCAAAATTATGGAAGGCGTACGTAAAGGAAAGGGAATACCGGAAGATTATCAAGCAATGATGCGAGAAAATAATGTTCCAGAATGGTATATCGAATCGTGCTTGAAGATTAAGTACATGTTTCCTAAAGCCCATGCGGCAGCCTATGTATTAATGGCTTTACGTGTAGCGTGGTTTAAAGTTCATAAACCTTTATTATATTACTGTGCGTATTTCTCAGTTCGTGCTCAAGATTTTGATATTGTGGCGATGTCACAAGGAAAAGAAATGATTAAACAAAGAATGAAGGAAATCCGTGATAAAGGAAATGATGCAAGTACTAAAGAGGTAAACTTACTAACCGTACTTGAATTAGCCAACGAAATGTGTGAACGTGGATTTAATTTTAAAATGGTGGATATTGAAAAGTCTGATGCTGTGAATTTTGTGATTGAAGGGGATAGTTTAATTGCTCCATTTAGATCAATTCCAGGATTAGGGTTGAACGTTGCCAATAAAATTGTTGAAGCAAGACAAGAACAACCATTTATTTCTAAAAAAGATTTAGCAACACGTGGGAAAGTTTCTAAAACTTTAATTGACTATATGACTGAGAATAAAGTATTAGATGACTTACCAGATGAGAATCAATTATCCTTATTTGATTTTTAATAAAAAGCGAAATAGACGACTTCGGTCGTCTATTTTTTATAATATTCTTCAATTTGTAAGAAAACTTGTAGTAGTTTTTCTTGTAAAATTTTCGATTTTGTAGAATCTAATGTATTGTGATGTAGATAGAGTGAATAGGGTATTTCAATTTGAATCGCTTCTACATTTGGTTGTTTGGATACTTCGTGAATAATATTTCCACCTTTAAATATCATATCTACTTGAAAGGATAATTCTTCTTTTTCAAAACAATCTACAATGAACTCAAAAGCTTCTTTTGAGATGGTTGTTCCATTCCGAGTGCTTAGAATAATCTTATCTGTTTTAAAATGTTTATCATCATAACTGTGTAAATCTAGAAAACAAACATTTGAATTATTTTGTTTCTTTGCTGTTATTTGTTCCAATATCGTATCGTAATAAGGAGTATAAAATTCCTTCAGCCATTGTTGCTGGATTGCTTTAGAAGGATATTGATTAAATAATGGATTTCCAACTTCATCATATTTTGGAATGATGGATGGTGTGGAAGTTTTAGAAGTATATTTAGATCGATTCACATCAACGATATATCTTGAAAGTTTTGAAGAAATACTTGTAAATGGAAAGTCTTTAATAAATATATCCATTTCCCAATCAGTATGAATTCGTTTTGCTTTTGGATTTATTCGTATTTGAATTCCTTCAGGAATTTCTATTCCGGAATGAGGAATAGACAATAAAATAGGAGAAAAATGATTTTCTTGTTTTACTGTGATATATGAATTCATGAAATCCTCCTAGTAATATTGTGATTATTGAGTAAATTTAGTATACTAAAATTTGAAGGGGTGAATCAAATGAATAAACATGAAATTGATGAAATGTATACTTATTTATTAGAATTTACAGCGGATGTATTATATTGTGCAGCTCCATATAGTGAAAATAGAAAAGTATTAGCTGCTATTACATATGATCCAGATTTTAAACAAAATTTTCTTTTATCCTATCGTAATGAACAAGATACTGTTGAAATGCCTGAAGAAACAAGACAAAGAACTACAGAAGTTTGGATGACTTTTGGAGAAATAATTGATTATGCCTTAAATCAATTACAAGAATTCCGAGTAAAGTATTATCCAAAACAACAGATGAAACGTTCTTTAAGATTATAAAGTAGATTTTTATCCACAGAATGAACAAAATTTATTTCATGTATTGACAGTTATTATACATATTGATATAATAAATTTTGTACTGTTCTAGTAGCTCAGCAGGATAGAGCATTCGCCTTCTAAGCGAACGGTCGGGGGTTCGAATCCCTCCTAGAACGTTTTAGACCTAATTGATAGGTAGAAAGTTGTAAAGAACGTTGATTTATCAACGTTCTTTTTTTCTCTAATTTGGATAAAATACAATGTTACGGAACAAATAAAGAACAAAAAATTATAAAAAGTACAGTTAAAAATAAAATTTTAATGAAAGTGAAAAAGAATTCATTAGTTTTTTATTATTGTATTATTGTGGTATAATACGATTAAAATAGATAGATAAATTGGAGGGATTATGAATGAGTGAACCAGTTGAGGGATATATTCATTCTACAGAGAGTTTTGGTTCTGTTGATGGACCAGGAGTCCGTTTTGTAACGTTTATGCAAGGATGCCGTATGCGTTGCGAGTTTTGCCATAATCCAGACACATGGAATATTGGAGGAGGTAAAAAAATTACAAGCCAAGAATTATTAGAGGAAGCACTACGGTATCGTGCCTTTTGGGGTAAAAAAGGTGGTGTAACAGTGAGTGGAGGAGAACCTTTACTACAAGTAGATTTTCTAATTGATTTCTTCAAACGCTGCAAAGCAATCGGGATTCACACTACATTAGATAGTTGTGGAATGCCATTTACGTATGATGAACCATTCTTTAGTAAATTCGAAGAATTATTAGAATATACAGATTTAATTTTATTAGATATTAAACATATTGATGATGAACAACATAAGAAATTAACAGCTTGGACTAATAAAAATATTTTACAATTAGCAGAATATTTATCAGAAAAAGGTCAGCCAGTTTGGATTCGTCACGTACTAGTTCCAGAACGTTCAGATTATGATGAGTATTTAGAACGTTTAAGTGAATTTGTAGCAGGTTTAAAAAATGTATTAAAATTCGAAGTTTTACCATATCACCGTTTAGGTGTTTATAAATGGAAAAACTTAGGAATTCCATACAAATTAGAACATATTGAACCACCAACAAAAGAACGTGTTGCAAATGCGAACCGTATTTTAAGAACACAAGAATATAAAGGATATTTAGAAGTTTAGATTGGTTTTCTAAATATTGTGTGGTAAAATAATCATTATAAAATTACAAAGTGAGGATATAAGATGAGTAAATTATTAGTTTTTGGACACCAAAATCCAGATACAGATGCGATTACATCAGCTATTTCGTATGCCTATTTTTTAAAACAATTAGGAGAAGATGCAGAAGCAGTTGCATTAGGTGAACCTAATGAAGAAACTCAATATGCACTAAACTATTTTAATAGAACAGCACCACGTGTGATTACATCATTAAGTGAAGAAACAGATAAAGTAGCCTTAGTAGACCATAATGAAGTACAACAAAGTGCTAGTGATGTTGAAAAAGTTGAAGTGCACTATGTCGTGGATCATCATCGTATTGCGAATTTCCAAACGGCAAATCCTCTATTCTATCGTTGTGAACCAGTAGGATGTACAAATACTATTTTATTTAAAATGTATAAAGAATATGGAATCGAAATTCCAAAAGAAATTGCAGGATTAATGGTTTCAGCAATTGTATCTGATACTTTATTATTTAAATCACCAACTTGTACACAACAAGATATTGAAGCAGCAACTGAATTAGCACGTATTGCTGAAATTGATGTAAATTCTTATGGATTAGAAATGCTTAAAGCAGGGACAAATCTATCAACAAAATCAGAAGCAGAATTAATTGATTTAGATGCAAAATCATTCCCAATGGGTTCTTTAAATATGCGTATTGCCCAAGTAAATGTTGTTGATGAACAAGAATTACTAGCTAGACGTGATGCATTAGAATTTAGTATGAAAGAAGCAAATGCAACGCATGGTTACGATACATTTTTATTAGTAGTAACAAATATTTTAACAAGTGTTTCTACTGGATTAGTTGTTGGAGAAGCATTAGATACAGTTGCGAAAGCATTTAATACAGAATATGAAAATGGCTTGTTAATTTTACCGGGGGTTGTATCTCGTAAAAAACAAGTAGTGCCACCTTTAACAGTAGCATTTGAGGGCTAATTTAATTTATGTTTAATCCGAACAATTGATGGACAGAATAGCCATGTCCAGTTCGGATTATTTTATTGAAAAAAATTGGAAAAATGAAGGATGAGAAGCAGTGAAACATTTATTAGACTATTTGAAAAATTTATTGTCTTCTGGATCACAAAAAGAATGGGATATTGCTCAAGTAACACTATTTGTAGAAAATATCCATAGTATGAAGAGATTTTATACACAAGTTTTGGGTTTAACCATTTTACAAGACTTTGAAACAGAGATTTTATTAGGAATGCCTCAGGGAAGTGTTCCGATGATTCGATTATTGGCTGTAGAAAATACTGGAACTCGTAATACCAACTTAACGTATTATTTAGGATTTGAAATTCCAAAAAAACAATTGTTGGGTGATTTAAGTAATCATTTGTTATTGGAAGAACAAATGATTATGGCAACTTGTGATGATGGATATGGTGAAGCTTTTTATATAATGGATCCAGAACAAAATCGTTTAAAATTTTATTGTGTGAAAAAAGATTTATTATTAGAAGATGTCAATCATGAAATGCAATATTTAGAAGGAAATCAAGTCACCATTCCAATTCAAGATTTCATTCAATTGGGTGATACTGGTGTTCATGGTCTTCCTGCTAAAACACGTTTAAATCAAGTTCACTATATTGTAGAAGATATTCAAAAGACTTCTGACTTCCTTCATGATATTTTTCAATTTAAAACAACTTACGATTATGTTGCTGAACGTCAAAATTTTCAAATCAATCAACAATATTATTCGATTGCCATTAATGAGTGGCAAAATATTGACAAAACTCATACCTTATATGGTATTAGAGAAATTATGTTTTTTGTTCCAGAAATTAAAGTGTTAGAAGCCATTGTGGAGCGTTTAGAAGAAATAGAATGGCCTTATTTATACCAAGATTCAGAATTGAAAATTTTAACACCCGATCATATTCGTTATCATTTAAAAGTTGGTGAACGCCTATGAGTTTATTAAATGCTGCAATGTATCGAAAATATCGTAAAAATCCTAAAGTTCGTCATTTAGTAAGTATACTAGCTATTTTAGTATCCGGATTTTTACAAGCATTTACATTAAAGGTTTTTATTCAACCCTCCAATTTATTATCGAGTGGATTTTTAGGGGTTTCTATTTTAATTCATCAAATCGGGGAATTAGTTGGAATGGATTTATCGATTTCACTAATGATGCTAGCATTAAATATTCCAGTTGCGATTATTTGTTACCGAGGGATTAGCCCTAGATTTACGTTTTACTCAATTTTACAAGTATTTTGTGGAAGTTTCTTTATACGAGTATTGCATTTTGAACCTATTTTCGATGATGTATTATTAAATGTTATTTTCGGCGGAGTGTTAAATGGAATTTATATTTCCATTGCTTTAAAAGGAAATGCTTCCACTGGAGGAATGGATTTTATTGCCTTATTCTTTTCTAATCGAAATGGTAAAACAATTTGGCAAGAAGTATTCTTTTTTAATACCTTATTATTATTAATTTTCGGTGCTATTTTTGGTTGGAAATATGCAGGATACTCAATTCTATTCCAATATATTTCAACAAAAGTCATTAGCAATTTCCATCAACGATACCATCGTGTCACTTTACAAATTACAACCCGTTATGGTGAAGAAGTGATGCAAGCGTATTTAAAAAATATTCGTCATGGTATTTCTTGTGTGGAAGCCATTGGTGGTTTTAGTCACGAGAGAATGTATTTGCTTCATACTGTATTATCATCTTATGAATTAATTGATGCAATTTCAGTCTTAAAAGAAGCGGATCCTCGAGTGATTATTAATCAATTTGCAACAGAAAACTTCTATGGAAGATTCCATAGAGATCCTGAATAAGAGAAAGGAGAAGTCTCATATGAAAAAGTATATAAATCAAGAAACTCTAATGTCACTATTGATGGTTACCATCGGATCTTTTATTTTTTCGTTTACGATTAATGCAGTTGTGATTCCCAATCAGTTTGGGAGTGGTGGTGTAACAGGGATTACGTTATTATTATATTATATTATGGGCATTAATCCCGGGACTTCGAATTTAGTGATTAATATTGTTTTACTATTAATTGGTTATCAATATTTAGAACGTAGAACAATGTTTTATACTATTTATGCAGTTATTTTGATGTCTGTATTTTTAGATATTACTAGAGGGGCATATCAATTTGTTCCACAAAATTCATTATTAGCAGCTATTGGTGGCGGAGTAGTTGCAGGGGCTGCTTTAGGTCTTGTTATGTTAGGAAATGGAACGACAGCAGGAACTGATATTATTGCAATGATGTTGAAAAAATATTTAGGATGGAATATCTCTGTTTCATTATTACTATTAGATATTTTTGTTGTAAGTCCGTTATCCATTATTTCTGATTTAGAAAAAGTAATTATTACATTAATTTATTTATTTACTGCAAGTAGAATGATTAATCTTGTGTTAGAAGGATTTAACTCTAAGAAATCCTTTATGATTATCTCTAAGAAATATGAAGAAATTGGTGCTCAAATTCAAGAAAAAATTGGTCGTGGTACAACGATTTTAGATGGGCATGGTTTTTATTCTCGTGAAGAAAGAAAAGTATTATTTGTAGCCGTTAACCGTCTTCAAGTGATGACATTACAAAGAATTATTCATGATGTAGATCCTGAAGCATTTACAATTATTACTGAAGTCACACATGTTATTGGTGAAGGATTTACTTATCAACCAAAATCATAAAAATGATACACTTCCATTTTGGAGGTGTATTTTTTTATAAAAAAGCTTGACTATAACCTAACGTCATACCCTATACTGTAATTGTTAGGAGGAATAAAGATGTATTTCATTAAACAAGTGAGTGAACTTAGTGGTGTATCGGTGCGCACTTTACATCATTATGACAATATAGGTTTACTTTCACCCAAAAAAGATAAAAATGGTTATCGATATTATAGTGAAGAAGACTTATCTTATTTACAAACGATTCTTTACTATAAATATTTAGGATTTTCTCTAAAAGAAATTCAGTCACTGTTGCAACAAAAGGAAGAGGACTTATTACCACACTTACAAAAACAATTAATGTTAATGCAAAATGAAAAGGAAAAACTTCTAACATTAATTGATACATTAGAAAAGACAATTCTGTCTACAGAAAGGAAAATTAGGATGTCATCAGAAGAAAAATTTAAAGGATTTAGTGTTTCAGATAATGAAAAATATAAAAATGAAGCCATAAAAAAATATAGTGAAGAAGTGATTAACGAAGCCGAAGAAAAACAAAAAGGAAAAGAAGATATCGTAGCAGAAGGGTTTAATCGAATTTTCTTCGCTTATGCAGATAATATTCAAAAAGGAATTCCAGCAACTGATGAAGTAAATGTAACTCTTGCAAAAGAATTACATCAGCATATGTGTCAATATGCATTTGATTGTTCGATTGATGTATTTTCAAGTATTGGGCTTGGATATGCACATAATGAGGAATTTAGAACTAATTTAGATAACTATGGAAAAGGTGTTGGACAGTATGCCTGTGACGCCATTCAACAATATGTAGCAAAAGTGAGAGGATATTAAAAAAAGAAAACTGGAGTCGTTATTGGCTCCAGTTTTTTTAGGTTAAATAGATTGGATAGGTTATTAATTTAGCTTCTAAGTCGACTGCTTCAAAAGAAGTGACTTCTCCATCTGTTTGCATCAGAATTGGCTGTTTAATTTTGATACAGGCTTTAGTAGCAGTTTGTTTCATTAAGTGATTCGGAAATTGTTCAAAATGTTGTTTATTCCACAAAATAAATGGAAAAGCTTTAAGAATGACTTTAGTTGTGACATCTCTAGTTACGACCACTTCAAAATGATGCGAATTTTGTTTTGCAGTAGGCACAAATTGAATCCCTCCACCAAAATAAGAGTGATTGAATAGTCCTACTAATAAATTTTTATCAGCTATTTGAACAGGTTTGTCATCGATTTGAATTGAAGCTTGAAATTCTTGATGGTGTTTAAAGGCATCGATTATAGGTGTTAAATAAGATAATTTATTTAAACCAAATCGTTTTTTCTGTGATTTTGATTGGAAATTATTTAACTGACAAATAGCAGCATCTATTCCAAAGCCTAATGAATTAATTGCAATTCCTTTTTTATGACTGAGTTTTTCATGATATGAAATGATTTCAAGCTGTTTAACCGTTTCATTTTGTAGATGCTTTATAAATGTCGCAATATCATGGGTAAATTTCATTTCTCTTGCAAAATCATTTCCTGTTCCTGCGGGTAAGTAAGCTACAGGGATTTCTTGCTTGAATGCAATAAGAGAAGATATAGCTTCATTCAGCGTACCATCTCCACCAATAATGATCATTTTTTGTTCTGAAGATAAGTTTTGAATAATACGGGGGATTATTTCAAATATTTCTCCAGAATATTGTGTTAAATAAGTTGAAAATGTAATGTTGTTTTTTAGACAATAGTTGACTAACTTGTCGAATTGTTTTTTTCCATTTCCACCACCGGAAAATGGATTTGCGATAATCATTAACTGCATAGTATTCTCCTTTTGTGTACAATATATTATAACAAATCGAGTTGATTTTATAAATGAAGAAGTGTTAAGATTAATTTGAAGTTAGAACCGAGGTGACGAAGATGTCTAATAATTTATTTGAAGCAGTTTTAAACCCAACATGGAAAACCTTATCAAATGAAATGAAGGAAGTAGTCATTCAAAATGTGTTAAGACATTTTGTAAATCCAATACTGGAAGTGACAAAAATTACCCCAGTTAGTTATCATTTTGGTGGTATAAAAACAGATACATTTGAAATAGTCATAGATGGTATAGAGTATGTATTTGTACCTGGACAGAAAAAATGTATTTTAGGATGGGATAGAGGATTATCTGGTTTATCTGGGCTTGATTGTAGTGAAGAGCGTCAAGAATTAAGATACGCTTTAAAACGGTATTGTAATCAACAATTAACCAGTTCACTTTTAACAGAAGAAGGATTTTTGAATCAAGATTTTTCTCATATTCGTTTAACAACAGAATACATTGATGAGAAAATTAATCGTTCAACTTCACCTCTACGAGAAGTGAATATTCCAGCATTATTAGTAGAGAAGAAGCCTCAATATGTTGGAATGAAATATATCGGTCAATATAACGTAGTTTCAGGACAATTAATGTCTCATGAAAATCAAACAGATAATCTTCTTGAGAGAATTCATTCATTGTTGGTACCTGAAGGGCAAAATCATTATTTTTTACAAGATTATCCCACAGTAGCTAGAAAAGCTCCTTTATTAATTCAACAAAATCATTTGAATCCTGATATTTTTAATTGTTATGTAGATGATGCGATTTCTTATTCTGATGTAAAAAGGGAAGTAGAGCGTCATGGTTTTGGATTATTAAATGAAGATGAATGGGAGTATTGTTGTGGAGCAAGTTGTCGTCGTTTATTCAAATGGGGAAATCAGTTAAAGCGTCAGTTTTTCCAGCAAAATATTTCTCCTTTATGGAAAGAGAATATGTTTGGTTTAACGATTGCGAATGCGGAATTTGGTTCGGAATTAATCGATGATGTATCTGTTACAAAGGGTGGTTGGTTAGAGGAGACTCACAAGGCACCGATTATTAATTTATTGCCCTTGTCTTCGTATTATCGTGGTGAGGGAATTGAGGATAAGGAGAAAGAGTTAACTCCAGGATATTATTGCGTAAGAAAAGTAATGCGTGTTGATTCAAATGGATAGATTTTTTGAATAGAAATTTTATAGTAGCTAGGGCGCAAGCAAACCTACGGTTTCAGCTACTATGGAATTTCTATTCTTTTTTGTCAAAAAGTCAAAAAAAGTCAAAGAAAATGTTTGACCTTTATTGACTAAAGGTGTATACTATAAACATCAAAGAAATTTGATAAAGAAATGGAAGAAAAAGAATGGGGGAAGCAAGATGAATATTGAAAAAATGACAACGATGATGCAACAATCACTTGCTCAGGCACAAGAAATTGCGCAAAATAGAAAACATCAAGAAATTGATATCTCACATTTGTGGAAAGTATTTTTAACGCCTAATCATTTTGTGAGAAATCTATATGAAGATGTCCATGTTCCAATTTCAGAATTAGAAAAATTTGTGGATGAAAAAATTGATCAATTACCAATAGTAGAAGGAAGCCAAGTCCAATATGGTCAAAGTTTAAGTCCATCTTTCTATCAATTACTAACGAAAGCAGATGAAATTAGACAACAATTTCAAGATGAATATTTAGCAACTGAAGTGATTGTACTAGCTTTAATGGAAATTAATCATCCTATTAAAGAATTTTTAGTGAAACATCAAGTAACAAAACAAGTATTACAAGAAAGAATTGAAAAATTGAGAGGAGGAAGTCGTGTGACTAGTCAAAATCAAGAAAATCAATATGAAGCATTAAAACAATATGCACAAAATTTAAATGAAGCCGTAAAATCTGGAAAACAGGATCCAGTTATTGGACGTGATGAAGAAATTCGTGATGTTATCCGTATTTTATCTAGAAAAACAAAGAACAATCCTGTATTAATCGGGGAACCTGGGGTAGGTAAAACAGCTATCGTTGAAGGACTTGCACAAAGAATTGTTCGCAAAGACGTTCCTGAAAATTTAAAAGATAAAGTCATTTACTCATTAGATATGGGAGCCTTGATTGCAGGTGCTAAATTCCGTGGGGAATTTGAAGAACGATTAAAAGCAGTTTTAGCAGAAGTTACAAAATCAGAAGGACAAATCATTTTATTTATTGATGAAATTCATACGATTGTTGGAGCTGGTAAAACAGAAGGCTCAATGGATGCTGGAAACCTATTAAAACCAATGTTAGCTCGTGGAGAATTACACTGTATCGGGGCAACAACCTTGGATGAATATCGTGAAAATATGGAAAAAGATAAAGCTTTAGAAAGACGTTTCCAAAAAGTATTAGTTCACGAACCAACAGTAGAAGATACAATTTCTATTTTACGTGGATTAAAAGAACGTTTTGAAATTCACCATAGTGTAAATATTCATGATAATGCTTTAGTAGCAGCAGCAACTTTATCAAATCGATATATTACAGACCGTTATTTACCAGATAAAGCCATTGATTTAGTCGATGAGGCATGTGCAACAATTCGTGTAGAAATGAATTCGATGCCAACTCAATTGGATGCAGTGACTCGTCGTTTAATGCAATTAGAAATTGAAGAACAAGCATTAAAAATGGAAAAAGATGAAGCAAGTAAGAAGCGCTTATCGATTCTTCAAGAAGAATTAGCAACATTACGTGAAGAAGCAAATAGCTTGAAAATGAAATGGGAAATCGAAAAAGAAGAAGTGAATAAAATTCGTGATAAACGTGAAGAAATTGATCGCTTAAAACATGAATTAGAAGAAGCTGAAGCTGAATATAATTTAGAAAAAGCTGCTGAACTTCGCCATGGTCGTATTCCTAAATTAGAAAAAGAAATTC
Source organism: uncultured Granulicatella sp. (assembly GCF_963515615.1). Lineage (GTDB taxonomy): Bacteria > Bacillota > Bacilli > Lactobacillales > Aerococcaceae > Granulicatella. Next base: position 29,544 of record NZ_CAUPZT010000015.1, read on the forward strand.
AAGAATTAGAAGCACAAGCGAAACTTCATGCTCAAGAAGATAATCGATTAGTGCAAGAAGCTGTAACAGATGAAGAAATAGCTCGTGTGGTAGGTCGATTAACAGGTATTCCTGTAACAAAATTAGTCGAAGGAGAAAGAGAAAAACTTCTTCAATTAGAAGATACGTTACATGAACGTGTTATTGGACAAGATGAAGCTGTTCAAAAAGTGGCAGATGCAGTCTTACGTTCTCGTGCAGGATTACAAAATCCAAATCGTCCAATTGGTAGCTTCTTATTCTTAGGTCCAACTGGTGTCGGTAAAACAGAATTAGCGAAAACTTTGGCAGAAAACTTATTTGATAGCCAAGACCATATGGTCAGAATTGATATGAGTGAATATATGGAGAAATTCTCTGTGAGTCGTTTAGTTGGAGCGCCTCCAGGATATGTAGGTTATGAAGAAGGAGGTCAATTAACAGAAGCAGTTCGTCGTAATCCATATACGATTGTTTTATTAGATGAAATTGAAAAAGCACATCCAGATGTCTTCAATATTTTATTACAAGTATTAGATGATGGTCGTCTAACAGATTCAAAAGGTAGAGTGGTTGACTTTAAAAATACGGTCTTCATTATGACAAGTAATATTGGATCTCAATTCTTATTAGAAATTCAAGGAGAAACAATTGATGCTGAAACAAGACAAGCAGTGGAAAGTGTCTTGAAGGGTACATTTAAACCTGAATTTTTAAACCGTATTGATGAAACAATCTTCTTTACACCTTTATCAAGAACTCATATTCATGGAATCATTGGTAAGATGTTGAAAGATTTAAATCTTCGTTTACAAGAGCAAGAGATTCAATTAGAGTTCACGGATGAATTGAAAGATTGGATTTCGGAAAATGCTTATAATCCGGTTTATGGTGCTAGACCAATTGCTCGTTATATTCAACGTGAAATTGAAACACCATTAGCGAAAGAATTAATCCGTTCAAGTATTTTACCAGGAAATACTGTACAATGTGATGTAGTAGCAGACCATGTTACCTTTCATGTAGTTGAAGAATTAAAATAAAAAAGAAAAACTTTTCTATGTAGTAAGGACGCCAGCAGACCTGCGGTCTCATGGCTAAAATTTGAGCCTAGGTCTCAAATTTTCCTGTACTATAAGCCACAGTTTTGTGGCTTATAGTACTACTACTTAGAAAAGTTTTCTTTTTTATTTTAATTAAAACTCATTACATATAATAACTAATATTCATTAATTTATTCACTTACCGTTTTGCGTTTACGGATGCCCCAGAATTGGAAGTAGTCGGTACGAATGGCACCATTGTATAGTTTACGTTTTTTAGTGGCTTGTTTTCCGTAATGTTCTTCAAAACTTAAATCACTCGTTAAAATATACTTACTCCAAGTTTCTAATGGTTCATATGTTTGTCCCATTTGACGGTAAATATTTTGAGCTTGTTCTTCAGATAATAAACGATCACCATATGGTGGATTAGCGACTAATACACCATTTTCTTTCTTCGTACGGAAATCTTTTAATTGCATTTGCTTAAATTCAATATGCTCGCGAACACCAGCTTTAATTGCATTTTGTTTTGCAATTTCAATCATAGAACCATCAATATCAGCTCCAAGAATGTCTAATGTTACATCTGTACGAATTTCTTTTCTTGCTTCTTGACGAACAGTGTCAAATGCTTTTGGATCAAAGAATGTCCATTTTTCAGCTGCAAATGAGCGGTTTAATCCAGGTGCAATGTTTAATCCAATTAAAGCAGCTTCGATTGGAATAGTACCTGAACCACAACATGGATCGTAAAATGGTTTATCTGGGAACCAATTCGTTAACATGACAAGAGCAGCAGCCATATTTTCTTTTAATGGTGCGCCACCTTTTTCAGTACGGTAGCCACGTTTAAATAAACTTGTTCCACTTGTATCAATCGTTAATGTTACGACATCTTTTAGAATAGAAACTTCGATAGGATAGAGTGCTCCTGTTTCTGGTAAATGTGTTTTACGAGCGTAAGCTGCACTTAAACGGTTAACAATTGCTTTTTTAACAATTGATTGGCAGTTTGGAACACTATGTAACGTTGATTTAACTGATTTTCCAGATACGGGAAATTCTGCATCAACTGGTAAAATTTGTTCCCAAGGAAGTGCTTTTGTTTGTTCAAATAAAGCATCAAAAGTTTTAGCGGTAAATTGACCAAAAACGATTTTAATACGATCTGCGGTACGTAAATAAATATTCGTTTTCGCAATATCATAATCGCCTCCAGTAAAATAAGCTTTTCCATTTTCAACTTGGCAATCATATCCAAGAGTTCTTAATTCTTTTCCAACAAGTGCTTCAATGCCAGCTGCAGCAGTGGCGACTAATTTATAAGTTGTCATAATGATTTCCTTTCTATGAAAGTTTTGTTTTTCAAAAAAAATACCGGGAGACCCCGGTAAATAACCTGAATGCAAACTTCTATAAGCCATGTTCTGTTCCATCAATTAGCAGGTTCTAATTGATTTCAGTAATCATCTGTCTACACAAATGTGCCTCTTATTTCGTTCATTTCCTAATAAAGAGTGCCCCTACCATATGTTTGGGTTGCTCGCTCGAGGGGTTTACCGCGTTCCACCATTTCCGTTTCCAGAAATGCTTCGTCACTGTGGCACTTTCAAGAATACTTTGGCATAGAAATTCCTTAGCCATTTTTTCTGCCGTCAACAAGTTGTTGCCTTAGCTTATTGTTTCGCTAAGCACGAACACTACAGACATCTCAGTCTGTGCGAGCATGGACTTTCCTCAGTAGTGCAATCACTACCGCGATTACTCAAAGTTTACAAGTATTATTAATCTTTAATTGGGGTAATAACACGAGTTTTATCTAAATCATCATCGTCATCTTCTTCTAATTTTTCATCAAATACATGTTTTTCTAAATTGGCTAAACGTTTTAAAATATCAAAGTTTGTAACACCAGCAGAAGGAATGCTAGCTGAGCGAGTTCCTTTTGTGACAGTTGCTTGTTTTGATAATTCGTCAACTTTATTTACTAAACGTTCATTTTCACTTTGTAAAAAGCTAATTTCTTTTTGGAATGTATCATAATCACGAATAATTAAATCTAAAAATGCATCTACTTCTTCAATGTCAAATCCTCTAAATGAGCGTTTAAATTGTTTATTTAAAATATCTTTTGTTGATAAATGTCTTGCCATGGTTTCATTACTCCTTAATATTAATCATTATATAGTTTACTCTAGTATACTTGCTACTCGATGCATAACTGTCTTTTGCAAGCAGTGAAAAACCTCTCGTTTTTCTATCTTCAATATCATACTAAAAATTCAGAAAAATTACAAATATGTTACATTAAATTTTTAGTCAAATTTTATTTTCTTTGTTATAATGTCTTGTGAACAAGGATATACGCAAAAGGAGAGTTAATAAATGGATTGGTTAGAAGTTACAGTAGTAACTCATACAGAAAGTGTAGAGGCAGTCAGTGAAATTTTTATGGAAATTGGAGCTAAAGGAGTTTTGATTGAAGATCCGCTTGATTATGATCAATTAAATCAAGAACAATTAGAATGGCTTTCAGTAGAAAGAAAGTCTTTATATGAAACAGATGAAGTTTTTGTTAAAGCTTATTTCCAACCAAATCAATGGAATGATGAAATGACGGAAACAGTTACGAATAGAGTTCAAGAACTAAAATCTTTCGGATTAACCATTGGTAAGGGAATTGTGACATTACAAACAGTAGGGGAAGCAGACTGGGCAGAAGCTTGGAAAAAATATTATTTCCCAGTTCGTGTAACTAGATATTTAACAGTTGTGCCAAGTTGGTTAGAGTATCAAAAACAACAAGAAGATGAACGCTTAATCCGATTAGATCCAGGTTTAGCATTCGGAACAGGTACACATCCAACGACTCAATTATCGCTAGCAGCTTTAGAGCAATATGTTCGTGGTGGAGAGAGTGTATTAGATGTTGGAACAGGATCTGGTGTGTTAAGTATTGCTGCTAAACTGTTAGGTGCAAGTACAGTTACAGCATTTGACATTGATGAAATGGCAACAAGAGTTTCAAAAGAAAACATTTCATTAAACCCAGAAGTTGGAGGAATTTCTGTTTATGAAAATAATTTATTACAAGGAATTAATCAACCTTCTGATCTAATTGTAGCAAATATTTTAGCGGAAATTTTATTAATGATGCCGGCGGATGCTTATCATAATTTAAAAGAAAATGGTGTCTTAATTTTATCAGGAATTATTCAATCAAAAGCAGAGGAAGTACGTGCTGCTTATGAAAATGCTGGATTTTCTTTAAAAAAACAATTAACAATGGGTGAATGGAATACATTTGTCATGATAAAAGCGAAAGACTAGGTGAACGAGATGCAACGTTATTTTATTGATCAAGTCATTCAATCTGTAGGAGAAAAGATCTCCGTTCCTAAAGAGCAAGAGCATCATATGGTAAAAGTGATGCGAATGAATATCGAAGAATGTTGTGAAATTGTAGATGAGAATGAACAATTGTATATCTCAAAAATCACACAATTATCACCATTCGAGTTAACAATAGTAGAACATAAAGAACAAAATGTTGAATTACCGATTGATGTGAAAATTTTTGTAGGGCTATCAAAAGGGGATAAATTAGAAACGATTGTTCAAAAAGCTACAGAATTAGGCGTTCATACGATTGTACCCGTAGAATTGAAACGCAATATGGTGAAATGGACAAAGGATAAATCTCAAAAGAAAATTGAAAGATTACAAAAAATTGCGCAAGAAGCAGCTGAACAATCTCACCGACTACATATTCCAAAAGTGTTAGAGTTAATGACATTAAAGGAAAGTGTCGTATTAGCTAAGCAATCGACAAAAGCATTAGTTGCCTTTGAAGAAGTTGCTAAACAAGGAGAAGCAGCAGCTTTGGTTCAATCATTTACTTCATTAAAAGAAGGAGATTCAATTGCCTTTTATTTTGGTCCTGAAGGTGGATTTGATGTTCAAGAAATTGAGTACTTAAATAGCCAAGAAGTATACTCTTGTGCCTTAGGTCCAAGAATTTTACGAGCAGAAACAGCACCAATGTATGCACTAGCTGCAGTGTCCTATCATTTCGAATTGTTAAAAGGTTAGAAATAGTTGACGGAAGACAAAGAAAGAGATAGGATAAGTATTAACTAAAGTTAAGAAAACAGTAACAAAATCATTTTTATACGGTTACTGTCATGAATTAAGGGGAAAAACGTATATGTCAAAAAATAAAAATTATACGGCTGAAGATGTCATTTCACTTTGTCGTGAATATATGAATGAAAAAAGTATTCAGTTCATCGAAAAAGCCATTGAATATGCAACTTATGCCCATAAAGATCAAGTGAGAAAATCTGGCGAAGCATATATTGTTCACCCAATTCAAGTAGCTGGAATTTTGGCAGAATTACACTTAGATCCAGATACGATTGCAACAGGATTTTTGCACGATGTAGTAGAAGATACAGGATTTACAATCGAAGACATTGATTATGTTTTTGGCAAAGATGTTGCATTTTTAGTAGATGGTGTTACAAAACTAGGAAAAATTAAATATAAATCTCATGAAGAACAACAAGCGGAAAATCACCGTAAAATGTTATTAGCGATGGCAAATGATTTAAGGGTTATTATGGTAAAACTAGCTGACCGTTTACATAATTTAAGAACCTTAAAATTCCATAAACCAGAAAAACAACGCATGATTGCTAATGAAACATTAGAGATTTATGCTCCTTTAGCTCATCGACTAGGGATGAATAAAATTAAGTGGGAATTAGAAGATACATCATTAAGATATTTAAACCCACAACAATATTATCGCATTGTTCAATTAATGGATTCAAAACGTGATGAACGTGAAGCATATATTCATGAAACAGTGGTGAATATTGAAGAAGCTACAAAAGAATTAGAAATTGAAGCTGAAATTTATGGACGACCAAAACACATTTATTCAATTTATCGTAAAATGAAAGATAAAAAGAAAGAGTTCAATGAAATCTATGATTTATTAGCGATTCGTGTTTTAGTGAATAGTATTCGTGATTGTTACGCAGTTGTTGGGGCAATTCATACAAAATGGAAACCAATGCCTCGTCGTTTCAAAGATTATATTGCAATGCCTAAGGCAAATATGTATCAATCAATTCATACGACTGTAATTGGACCTGGAGGTAAACCGGTAGAAATTCAAATTCGTACATTTGAAATGCATGCAGTTGCTGAATACGGGGTTGCAGCTCACTGGGCTTATAAAGAAGGAAACACGCAAAAAGTATCAAATGATCCACTTCAAAAACAATTAGATTGGTTTAAAGATTTAATTGAATTACAAGATGATTCAAAAGATGCTAATGACTTTATGAATAGTGTAAAGGAAGATATTTTTGGAGATAAAGTATATGTCTTTACTCCAAAAGGAGATGTGTCTGAATTACCATTAGGATCTGGACCATTAGACTTTGCTTATAATATTCATACTGAAGTTGGAAATAAAACTGTTGGTGCAAAAGTAAATAATAAAATTGTACCGTTAAATTATCAGTTAAAAACTGGAGACATTGTAGAAGTATTAACTTCTGCGAATTCATTTGGTCCATCAAGAGACTGGATTAATTTAGTATTTACGACTCGTGCAAAAAATAAAATTCGTCGGTTCTTTAAATTACAAAATCGTGAAGAAAGTATTCTTCGTGGACGTGATTTACTAGAAAAACAAATTGCTGATTTAGAGTTTTCTCCAAAAGACTTTTTAACGAAGACTCAATTAAAAGAAATTTCAAATCGATTTAATTTTGCGAATGAAGATGATTTATTTGCAGCGATTGGATTTGGAGAAGTATCTGTTCAAACGGTTGCGAATCGATTAACCGATAAAGCACGTCGTAAAATTGAACAACAAAAAATGCAAGAAGAAGCATTTGAACAAACGACTGAGAAAATTCATCGTAAAGATACTCAAAAGATGAGTATTAAGCATGAAAATGGCGTTATTATTGAAGGGGTTAATAACTTATTAATTCGTTTAAGTCGTTGTTGTAATCCGGTGCCGGGTGATGAAATTGTTGGATATATTACAAAAGGACGTGGCATTTCTGTCCATCGTAAAGATTGTCCGAATGTTAAAGTTCAACAAGATCAACAAACTCGTTTAATTGATGTAGATTGGGAAGATACAGGTAATTCTAAGCAACAATATGATACAGAACTAGTTGTTGAAGGATATAATCGTAATGGTTTATTGAATGAGGTATTAAATGTTATCAATAGTATTACGAAATCTTTAAATTCTGTAAATGGTAAAGTGGATTCTAATAAGATGGCTACGATTACAGTTAATATTGGGATTCATAATACGGAACAATTAGAATATATTGTAAAGAAAATTAATCAAATTCCTGATGTTTATAGTGTTCGTCGTGTGATTTCATAAGCGAATACGAGAAAGAGGAAAGTGTTATGAGAATTGTTTTACAGCGTGTTGCTCATGCGAGTGTTACAGTTGATGAGAAAGTCATTGGAAAGATTCAACGTGGTTTTCTTTTGTTAGTGGGTGTAACGCATGATGATGCAATGGAGGATATGGAATATCTTGTTCGTAAGATTGTTCAGATGAGAATTTTTGAGGATGAAGAGGGTAAATTGAATCGTAGTATTCAAGATATTGGCGGTGAGATTTTATCGGTTTCGCAGTTTACTTTATATGCGGAAACGAAGAAGGGGAATCGTCCTTCGTTTTCAAAGGCAGCTCCTGGGGATGTTGCGCTTGAGATGTTTGAGCAGTTTAATGGTTTGTTGAGAGAGACGGGAGTTCCTGTTGAGACGGGTCAGTTTGGTGCGGATATGAAAGTAGAGTTACTAAATGATGGACCAGTGACAATACTGTTGGATTCAAAAAACCGTTAATGGGGCGTAATAGAAAAAGAGAACTGGAAAGAATTTCTTATTGTAGTAGTAATGGACGGTAGCAGACTCGCAAAAATGCGAGTCTCATACCTAAAAATCGAGCCTAAGGTCTCGATTTTTCCAGTAATAGAAGCCAAAGGCTTCTATTACATGTACTACTACGGGAAATCTTTCCAGTTCTCTTTTTCTATACTTTTTGAGTGTCACTCATTTAAGAGGCGGTGAAAACTATATTGCATAAAAAATTAAAACAGGAAAGTCCCTTGTTAATAGGGGAGTATTTCCTGTTTTTCATTTCTAAACTTTTATTGGCGTTGGTTTTCTAGGTCTGTGCGGACTACTAAGACGTCACAGCTAGCATTTCTGATGACGTATTCTGATACTGATCCGATAAATAATCGTTCTACTGCGTTTAGTCCTGTGGCGCCCATCATAATTAAATCAATTTGATAATCCTTTGGAATATTTTTAGAAATATACACTTTTGGAGAACCGTATTCTAAAAAAAAATCGATGTCATTAAAATTATGTTCTTGGGCATATTGACGGTATTCTTGGAATAAGTTTTCTGTTTGTCTTTGAATTTCTTCATTAAAGTTTCCTTCGAAACCAGTAGGAGTTTGAAGGACTCTTGTATCAATAATATGTGCAATTAATACTTGAGCACGATTTCTTTTAGCGACCTCAATTGCTTTTTCAAAAGCTAATCTAGCTTCATTTGATCCATCTACCGGAACTAAAATTTTTGAATATTCATGGAACATAACAATCACTCCTTCATCTTTATACTTTTATTATACCACTATGAAATACTTTTTAAAGGGGTTTCATAAAGAGAAAATCCGTTTATAAAAGAAAAAACCACTCAAAGAGTGGTCCAAAGTAAAAACTTTATTGATAGATTTCCGGTGATGTCGTTTGATGTATTTGATAGTTTTGAACCCGCATTCTAAGCAGGTGGGCTTCTATGAGTTATTTCTTAACTTCCACGTGCAATGGCTTGTTATCCATAACAACAATCTGAATCCCTAAAAAGTCATTAATTGTTCGGTCAATACTTAGTAAATACCGCGCACATCTCAGATTTCTATGTCACTATAGTAGCACTCCTTATATAAAAAATCAATACTTATATTGATAGCGTTTACTTATAATTGAAGCGCAAATATTTTTTTAAGCAGATGTTAGGGTATCATACATTTGTGACAAAAAAGAATAAAAAAAAGAGAACCAATGT